>JAWAZI010000001.1:0-118566 GCA_038817835.1 Candidatus Pacearchaeota archaeon
ATTATAAAATTAAAACATTTTTATTTATAAATTTTTCTTTTCAATTATGTTATTTTTAACAATAATATTTTTAATATTAAAAAAATATTTTTCTAATGATAGATAAGGATTTAATTAAAGCATATGCATTAGAGAATGCCATTTTGCATAATGGAAAAGCCCAAGTGAATGCAGTTTTATCTAAACTTTTTAAGCATGGATTAAAGAAAGAAGAAATAAAAGATTATATTAAAAAAGTAGAAGAAATTGTAAATTATGTTAATAGCTTAACTCTAGAAAAACAAAAACAAGAATTTGAGAAATATTCATCATTGCTTCCTGAAAAAACAAAAGAAAGACATTTAGAATTACCAAATGTTAAAGGCAAAGTTATTATGAGGCTTGCTCCATTTCCTTCTGGGCCCTTGCATATAGGAAATGCAAGAGCATATGTATTAAATGATTATTTTGTTAAAAAATATAATGGAAAACTTTTGCTTATTATTGATGATACTATAGGAAGTGAAGAAAAGAAAATTGTTAAGGAAGCATATACACTAATTCCATCAGGCTTAAAATGGCTTGGTATAAATTATGAAGAACCAATAATATACAAAAGTGATAGACTAGAGCTTTATTATGAATATGCAAAAAAATTGATAGAGATGAATAAAGCATATGTTTGTTTTTGTGATACAAAAACTTTAAGAGAAAATAGAGAGAAAGGGATAGAATGTGAGCATAGAAAATATAGTAAGAAAAAAAATTTGGAAGAATGGGAAAATATGCTTGATGGAAAATATAAAGAAGGAGAAGCTGTATTAAGGATCAAAACAAGTATGCAACATAAGAATCCTGCATTTAGAGATAGGGTATTATTTAGAATTTGTGAAAGAGAACATCCAAGAGTAAATAAAAAATATAAAGTTTGGCCTTTATTAGAGATGACATGGGCAATAGATGATTATTTATTAGGAATAACCCATATTTTAAGAGGTAAAGAACTTATTATAGAGACTGAAATGGAAAAATATATTTTTAATATTTTTAATTGGCCAATCCCAGAATTTATTCATACTGGTTTGTTAAGCATTGAGGGAGTTAAAATTAGTAAAAGCAAAAGTCAGGAAGAAATTGCTAAAGGTATTTATTTTGGTTGGGATGATCCAAGAACATGGAGTTTACAAGCTTTAAAGAGGAGAGGCTTTATAAATAAAGCAATATATGATTTTTGTTTAAGTTTTGGATTGCAACAAACAGAATCAAAAGTTCCTCTTGAAGTTTTATATAGCTTTAATAGAAAATATATAGAAAAAAGTGATAGATATTTTTTTATATCAAATCCTGTAGAGATTGAAATTATTGATGCTCCAAATTTAGAAGTAAAAGTTCCTTTGCATCCAAATTATCCTGAGAGAGGCTATAGAGTTTTCAAGACAAATAAAAAATTTTGGATAACACTTGATGATTATCAATATATAAGAAAAGCTCCAGATGGAAGCTTTTTTAGATTTATGTATTTATTTAATTTTTATAAAAAAGATGAAAAATTTTATTTTTATGGAACAAAACTTGATAAAGAAATTAAAGCAAAAATGTTACATTGGCTTCCAAAAGAGGACAATTTAAATGCAAGAGTATTAATGGATGATGGAAATTGGGTTAATGGGTTAATTGAAAAAAATGCAAAATTGAAAGTTGATGATATAGTGCAATTTGAAAGATTTGGTTTTGTTAGATTAGATGCAATTAAAAAAATAAAAGAAATAAATGAATTTGGTAAAGATAAAAAAGAAAAAATTTATGAATTTTGGTTTACTCATCCATAGCATTAGATTTTTAAAAAAATATTTTTTTTATTTTAATGCTTGATGTAAAATATATAATAAAAAATCCTGAAAAAATTAGAAAAATTTTAGAAGCAAGATTTATGGATACTAGCTTGGTTGATAGATTTTTGTTAGAGTATGATAAATTTAAAAAAATAAAGATAGAAGTTGATAAACTTAGGGCAGAGAAAAATAAAATAAATGTAAATATTGCAAAATATAGAAAAGAGAAAAAAGATATAAAAAAATTAATAGAAAATTTAAAAGAAGTAACAGAAAAAATTGAAAAACTTGAAGTAGAATTAAAAAGCACAGAAGAAAATATTAATAAATTACTTTATAATTTTCCAAATTTATTGCTAGAAGATGTTCCTATTGGAGGAGAAGAAGATTTTAAAATAATAAGACAATTTGGTGAAACAAAAAAAATAACTAAACATCATCAAGATATACTGCCATCAAGCTTACTTGATACAAAAAAAGCAAGTGAAGTTAGTGGATCAAGATTTTTTTATTTGAAAGGAAAATTAGCTGAATTAAATTTAGCATTGCAAAAATTTGCATTAGATAAATTAGTAGAGAAAGGTTATATAGCAATAATACCACCTTATATGATAAAGAGAAAACCATATGAAGGAGTTGTTAGTTTTGAAGCTTTTGAAGATGCTTTATATAAAATAGAAAAAGAAGATCTTTATTTAATTGCAACTTCAGAGCATAGTATTGCAGCTTTACATATGGATGAAATATTAAATGAAAAAGATCTGCCACTAAAATATGTAGGCATAAGCCCTTGCTTTAGAAAAGAAGCTGGAGCTCATGGAAAAGATACAAAAGGAATTTTTAGGATACATCAATTTAATAAAATTGAACAATTTATTTTTTGTAAACCAGAAGAAAGTAAAATTTTGCATGAAGAAATAATATCAAACGCAGAAGAAATAATTAAAGCATTAGAGATTCCTTATAGGGTTATTATTTTGGCTAGTGGAGATACTAGTAAAGTTTCAGCAAAAACATATGATATACAAGCATGGTTTCCAGGACAGAATAAATATAGAGAAATAGTTAGTGCAAGTAATTGCTTAGATTTTCAAGCTAGAAGATTAAAAATTAGATATTATAAAAATGGAAATAGAATATTTGTTCATACATTGAATTCAACAGCTTTAGCTATAGAAAGAACTCTAGCATGCCTAGTTGAAAATTTCTATGATGAGAATAAAAATGTAATAAAAATTCCAAAAGCATTATGGCCTTATTTAAGATTTAAAGAGATAGAATTATAAAATCCCCCCACCCGGACTCGAACCGGGAACCTCTCGGTTTCTGAGCGCTTACTGATCGAGCCTAGCTAAATAGCTAAGCTCTACAGCCGAGCGCTCTACCATTGAGCTATGGGGGGGATAAAATGAAAAGTATTTTTAATTTAAAAATATATCTCAGGAATACATTTAAATTTTAAAATAAGAGATAAAATAAAAAAAGAAATAGTAAAGAGATAGTAATAAAGAAAGCTAACAATTTTAGGTTGTAGATATATTTTGGAATTAATGAAAAATAGTGTGTAAAGATGATGTTACAAAATCTTGATAAAAATTGTTATAAATTTCAAATTTTTCATATTTTTTGAAATAAATTTAAAAAAACTAAAAAATGAAAAATAAAAAAGGTGTAGCAAATAATATAATTGTTTGGGTGACAGTTTTATTTTTTGCAGCAATACTATTGAAAGTAACATTACTTGTTTTATTAAATATTCAGTCAGAAATGGAAAATGATTTGGGAAATGATAGTAGGGCATATCAAGCAGTAGATAAAACCATTTCTATATTCTTAACTATTCCCGATTGGTTTATAATATTTATAATATTAGTAATAGCAGTAATAGTTATAATAATCTTACGTTCTCTGCATGGAATGAAGGAAGTAGCGGGGCTGAGGCTTAAATAAAATAATCAATAAAATTAGCTATAATCAAGAAAAAATTTATAAAAATTTTAATTTTAAAAATTAAATCAATGAAAAGAAAAAAATTAGATAATGTGCGTGATTGGTTAGAAACTCTAATAGTATATATTTTTTTATCTGCTGCAATATTATTTATATTATTTATAATAATTGTAATTATTTTATCCCTAACAAGAAAGATTTGTTGTGGATAATTTAAAAACATGTATTAAAATAATTTTTGATAATTATTAAAAAAACTTAAATTTTTAATAGATCAGGTTTATCAGTTGCTATTCCATCAACACCAATTTTTATAAGTTTTAAAGCAGTATTTTTATCATTTATTGTCCATGCTATAACTTTCATTTTGTTTTTATGAGCAATTTTGATTAATTCTTTTGTTATAGCATCATATCTTGGAATTATAAAATTTGGTTTTAATTTTAATGCAACTTCAATTGCATCTAAACGAACAGAAAAAATAAATCCTGTTTTTACATTAGAAATTTGTTTTATTTTTTCTAAACTTTTTTCAAAAAAAGAAACTATTATTGCTTTTCTTAAAAAATGTTTTTTCTTTAAGAGATCTATTAATTTTTCTTCGATTCCTTCTTCTTTTATTTCTATTAAAAGTTTAACATCTTTATATTTTTTTATTAAATCTATAACTTCAGAAAGTTTTGGAATTTTGAAATTTTTTAATTCATCAGCATTAAGTTCATTAACATATTCGGCCCTTCTCCATAATCTTTGTAAACTAGAATCATGTATAACTACAAGTTCATTATCTTTACTTTTTCTTACATCACATTCTATAAATTTTGCTCCTAAATCTATTGCTTTTTTAAATGCTTCTAATGTATTTTCTAATTCATATGCACTTGCTCCCCTATGTGCAACTATAAAAAATTTTTTCATTTGGAAATCAAATTTTTTAATTTAAAATTTTTACCAAATAAAATTTAAAAATTAGTAACTATTTTATAATAATGAAAAAGTTATTAAATTATTTATTACTTTTGACATTTTTATTTTTTTCTAGAGATTTTTATATTAATAATGAAAATCACAAAAACATAGGGATAAATTTAGCATATTATCAAAATAGAAAATTTAATCAAGAAGATAAAGAATTTATTAAGTATTTAGCTAATATTGGCATAAAAAATGTAGCAATTCATTGGACTTTTTATCAGGATTCTTTGAATAGCAATTATATATATGCTCATAAATATAAAACAATGAATTTTGAGTTTGTAGATTCTTTAATAAAAGAATTAAGAAAATATAATATGAAAATTATTTTGAAGCCTGCTATAGATGTTTTAACTGAAGAATCAAGAACAAAAATTATGCCTAAATCTATAGATGAATGGTTTAAAAATTATGAAAATCTTATGATAGAATTAGCAAAATATGCTGAAAAAAATAAAATTGAAATTTTTAGTGTTGGTGTTGAGTTAGATGAAATAGTAAAGCATCATAGAGAAAAATTTTATGATTTAGTGAAAAAAATAAGAGAATTTTATAATGGGAAAATAATATATTGTGCAAATATAATAAGAAAAAAAGATTTAGAAAATTTTTTAATATTTGATATTCCTGCTATTGATGCTTATTTTAAAAATAATGATTACGATTCTTTAAGATTTTATTTTAGCATTCTTCCATGTAGCACTATAATTACAGAATTTGGTTTCAAAGATAATCAAGAAAAAAAATTTAAAAATTTTATAAAAGCTTTAAGAAGCAGTAAAAAAATAAAAGAAGCTTATATTTGGAATACTGGAGAATTTAAAGTTATAGATAAAAATAAAAATTTAATAAAATTTTAAAAATTTTAAAATTATTATTTTTGATGAAAGAAAAAATTTCGCCAGGAGATGAAGTAAAGATTTTTCTAAAGAATGATCAAATTTTGGAAGGAATTGTAATGCCATGTCAAGAAAAAGATTTTTTACTTATTAAATTAAGAAATGGTTATAATATAGGTATATCAAAAAAAGAAATTAAGAATATAGAGAAAATAGGTAAACAAAAACTTGAAAAATTTCCAGAAACTAAAATAGAAAGTAAAGTAAATAAAACAATAGTAGTTATTATAGCTGGTGGTACTATTAGTTCTAGAGTAGATTATACAACAGGTGCTGTAAGCTCTTTAATGAAACCAGAAAATTTATTTTTTCTTGTACCAAAATTAGGAGAAATAGCAAATATAAAAATTGATTTTGCTTTTTCTATACTTAGTGAAAATATAACTCCTAAACATTGGAAAATTCTTGTTGAGAAATGTGAAAAATGGATGAACGATGATAGCATAGATGGAATAATAATAACTCATGGAACAGATACCCTTCATTATACATCAGCAGCATTAAGTTTTATGTTGAAGAATATTAATAAACCAATTGTTTTAACATATGCACAAAGAAGTTCTGATAGGCCTTCTACAGATGCTATATTAAATTTAATTGCATCATCATATGTTGCTTTAAGTGATATTGCAGAAGTTTTAGTTGTTGGACATGGTAGTATAGATGATGATTATTGTTATGTTCTTAGGGGTACTAAAGTTAGAAAAATGCATTCAACAAGGCGTGATACTTTTAGACCAATAAATTGTTTACCTATAGCTAAAGTTTGGGGTGATGGAAAAATTGAGTTTATTAGTGATTATAAAAAAAAGCAAGAAGTAAAAGAAAAACCAAAAGCAGATTTTGCTTTTAATGAAAAAGTTGCTTTAATAAAATTTTATCCTAATGCTGATAGTAGTATATTAGATTTTTATTATAAGAAAGGTTATAAAGGAATAGTTATTGAAGCTACTGGTATGGGGCATGTTAGTAATGAGGGAAAAAATAATTGGTTAAAAAAAATAAGAAAATTATCTAAAAAAATGCTAATTTGTTTTGCTCCTCAAACAATATATGGCTCTTTAAATCAATATGTCTATTCTACTGCGAGAGAATTAACAGCAGCTAATGTTTTATATTTAAAAGATATTTTACCTGAAACTGCATATGTAAAATTGGGTTATGTTTTAGGAAAAACAAGAGATTTAAAAAAAGCTAGGGAAATGATGTTAATGAATATAGCTAATGAATTTAGTGATAGAGAAATTCCAGAAAGTTTTTTATTTTAAAATTATCTAATTTCTATTTCTTCTATTTTGAAATATTTTTTGAATATCTCCTTTAATAATTGTAAATTCTTTTTTTCTTTTCCTAATAGAATAGATTTTGTTATTCCAGCATAAATTATAATTTTAGAATTTTCTATTTCAACTGTTTTAATTTTATAAGGAGATATTAATGCATCTATAAATTTTTTTATATTTTCTTTATTTTTCTCTAAAGGTATAGCTAAAACTTTTATTTTTTTATTTAAGAATTTTGATAATTTTTTTAATGATTTTTTTCTTAATAATAAAATTTTTAGTAAAGCAGGATTGACTATATAGATTATTCTCTCATTAAACTTAAAACATTCTGTTGTTGTTATATTAGTAAAATGGGAAAATGCCTTTAAGTATTTAATTTTCTCTAAATCTATTTTACTTAGTTGCATGGTATATTCCTATACATCCAATACTAAATGGTTTATTTAGTTCTTCGCCAATATCTTTTTTTGTTTTTTCAGTTTCTATTACTTTTATTTTTCCTATTTTTGCTATTTCTTTAATTTCTTCTTTTATTTTTTCATTTAGGTCTTTAGCTAAAATAATTGTTTCAATATATCCAAGTTTTGCTTTTTTTAATGTTACTTTACTACCAATCACAAATTTCTTATTTTTTATCATTTCTTTTATCATTTTTTAGGCAATGCTAAAGCATTTAAATCTGTTACTTTAACTAATAATCCTGGTAAACCAGTTCCTACTGGAACGGGTTGATTTAATAAAACATTTTCTATTACACTAACTAGATGATCTTTTGTTCCATGTAAACATGCATTTATAAATTGTTTTATAGGTATTTCAAAACTTGCTCTAGCAAGTATACTTTTTTTATCTTCTATTATTCCAGTTCTAGTAACTCCTTTTATTTCTCCACTAGCAGTTATCGCATCTGCTATAAGCTTAATATGAGCTTCATCTATATCTATTCCTTGCTGTTCAAGAACTTTTTTTACTTCTCTTATTATTGTTTCTCTTGCAGCTTCTATTCCAAATGTTCTACACATTTCAAATATATCATTGGATATAACTCTTGTCTCATCAACTTCCTTTAGCTTTAATACTTCTCCCAAATTTGATCCACTAGTAATTATTTTATATTCATTATCCTCTTTCTTTACCAAAATTTGAGTTATTCCTTTTATTCCACCTACATGCATTTCTTTCAATTTTTCTTTTATTTTATATAAATCAGAAAACTTTTTTATTTTCTCTTTTTCAATTTCAGTTAATATTATTTCATTTTCTTTCAAACTTTTTTTAAATCCTTTTATATTTATTAGAGAATAAACATCATCTATCTTTAGATGTTTTTCACTTAGAGTTTTTTTATCTATAATTATTTTTATTTTTCTGTTAGCATAATCTACAATCATTTCACTCATTATATCTTTTAGTTTTACTTCTTTTATTTTAGATGCTAAACTTAGAACATCTTTTTCATTATTATATTCTTTTTTTAGATAAATTTCCATACTTGGTGTTGAAGGTTCTTTTCTTGCATCAAATATTTCTATTAATCTTGGTAATCCTAAAGTAATTTGCATCTCACTAACTCCTGCAAAATGGAAAACATTTAATGTCATTTGGGTAGATGGTTCACCAAAGCTTTGGCTAGTTACAACACCAATTGCTTCTCCAGGAGGAATTTCTTCTTGTTTATGTTTTTCACTAACACTAATTCCATCTTCTCCAAATAAAAATTGTATTATACTACTATTTCCATCTCTTACAGTTTTATCATATTCAACTTTTAAATCTTGAAGTGCATTTACTAATCTTCTATATAAATATCCTGATTTAGGTGTTCTTAATGCAGTATCCATTAAACCATCTCTTCCTGTAATACTTGCAAAGAAAAACTCATAATCATTTAACCCTCTATAATAATTTTCTTCAATAAATCCTCTAGCTTTAGGGCTTATATCATATTCCTCAAAAAAGCTTAATGTTCTATTTTTATATCCTAAATTTATTCTCTGTCCCCATAAAGCTTGTTGACCAACAAAACCCATCATTTGTATAAGATGTAATACATTTCCTACTGAACCACTATCAATCAAAATTTTTATTGGATTATCTGTTTCTATAATTTCTTTTACTTTTTCTCCAATTTTAGTTCTAGTTTGATTTAGTACTTGCAATATTTTTATTTCTCTAGATTCTTCAAGTGTTTTTCCCGGAATAATTTCCAATTTTTTATTTTTGTATTCTTCTATTATTTTTTCAGTTTTTTCATAAGCATTTTTTATAATTTTTATAGCTTCTTCTTCTATTTTATCTGGTTTTATATTACTTAAGCTAATACAAAAACCAATTTTGCTTAAATATATAACTCCTAAATTAAAAATTTTTTTAACTATATCAACTACTTGGCTTCTAGGAAGAATTGAGTCAAGATATTTTATTAAACCATCTTTATCAGTTCCTATAGCATTAGCATCTATAACCCCTCTCAATATTTTTCCATTTTTTATTACAAGTTTGCATGGTGAATTTGGTTTATCACAATTTGGACAGTTTTTTCCTAAGCATTCTCTTGTTTTTATTTCGAAATTAACATTTTTAGGTAATAAATAAGAAAAAATTTCAAGACCTTTAACTTTATCTTCAAATTCTATTTCTTTTTTACTTAAGTCTATTCCAGCTTCTAACATTAGTTGAATTGCCTCTGATTTCTCGAGTGTTGCTTTACTTAATAAATAACAACCTGTTATTGCATCTCTTACACATCCAATTAAATTAGTATTATTTTTTGGACTTATTAGCATATTTGCAGCATCCATTATTATTTTTGCTTCTACTCTTGCTTCCTCTGTTTGGGGGGCATGTATATTCATTTCATCTCCATCAAAATCTGCATTATAAGGAAAACATATTGCTGGATGTAATCTAAATGTTTTTCCTGAAAATATTTTTGCATAATGTGCCATAAGACTTGCTTTATGTAAACTTGGATGTCTATTAAATAAAACTATATCTCCATCCCTCAGATGTCTTTCAACAATATAACCAGGTTCTAATTCTTCTATAATTTCTTTTTTATTTTCTTCAGTTATTTTTTTTCTTTGTCCATTTGGTCTAATTATATAATTTGCTGATGGATATTCTGGAAAATTTTCAATTAATTTTTTTAAATAATTTATATTATAATTTGTTACTCTTTCTGGTATTGTTAAAACTTTAGCCACATCTTTTGGTACTCCAACTTCATTAATAGCTATATTTATATCAGGACTTATTACAGCTCTTGAAGAGAAATTTGTTCTTTTTCCTGCTAGATTTCTTCTTATATGACCTTCTTTTCCTTTTATTCTTTCTGATAATGTTTTTAATGGTTGTCCACTTCTATGTCTTGCTACAGGAAGTTGACTTACTTCATTATCAATAAATGTTGCAACATGATACTGTAATAAATCCCACATATCATCAATTATAACTTCTGGAGAGCCGCCATTTATATTTTCCCACAATCTTGTATTAGTTCTTACAATATCACTTAATTTATGTGTTAAATCATCCTCACTTCTTTCACCAGTTTCTAATGTTATAGATGGTCTTACTGTTACTGGAGGAACTAGAAGATATGTTAATATAGTATTCTCTGGTCTAAAAGTTTTCGGATCAAAACCATAAATTTTTAGATCTTCATCTGGAATTTTTGCTAACCATTCCCTAATCTCATTTGGAAACATTCTATTTCCATCTTTATAAAAATAATATGGTTTCTCTAATTTTATTTTTGGTTTGGTGCTATTGCAATGAGGACATTTTCTTATATTTCTTAATTTTTTTATTTCACTTTTAGATATTTTTTTATTTGTTAATATTCTACCACATTCTGGACAAGTTGTTCTGAGTAAAATTTCAATTATAGGAACAAATTTTATATGGATTACAGGTCTTGCTAATTCTATATATCCAAAATGTCCTAAACATTCTTTGAAACTACCACCACATGTTCTACATCTTACTCCAGGATCAATAGCACCCATTCTTAAATCCATCAAACCACCATCTACTGGATAGCCATCTACATCATATAATTCAGGAGTTACTACTTTTACTTTTCCTAATTTTTTTATTTCTTCAGGGCTTAGCAATCTAAATCCTATTTCCTTTATTTGTTTTTTTAATGGTATTTGGAATGTCATTGTTCAAATTTATTCTTTAATGTGAAATTTATTCCTATTAACATACTTTGAAGTTCTTCAAATAATAATTTTGATGCATAAGCAATTTCAACAGCATCAAGTTTTTCATTATTGCATAAAGGACAAACTAATTTATTTTTTATATGATCTTTATATCCAATACTTCCACATTTATCACAAACATAAATTATTACATCATCACTTCCAAATCTTTCTTTTAACAATAAACTTGTTCCATGAGCTACTAAACAATCTTTTTCCATTTCTCCAAGCCTTAAGCCGCCACCTTTTGCTCTACCTTCTACTGGTTGTCTTGTTAATAATGTTACTTTTCCACTTCCCCTAACATGTATTTTATTTGCAGCCATATATTTTAATCTTAGATAATACATTGATCCAATGAATATTCTAGCTTCAAACATTTTTCCTGTTATTGGATCAAACATTATTTCTTTTCCGTCAGGTCTAAAGCCTAGTTCTATTAAATAATTTTCCAATTCTTCAGGTTTCATTCCTCTAAATGCAGTTCCATCAATTATCTCTGCTTTATTAGAAGCAACTTTTCCAGCAAGCAACTCAATTAAGTAGCCTACAGTCATTCTACTTGGTATACCATGAGGATTAAATATTATATCTGGCTTTATGCCTCTAGCAGTGAAAGGCATATCGATTTCATCAAAAATATATCCTATTACTCCTTTTTGTCCATAATAACTACTAAATTTATCTCCTATTTCAGGTATTCTTTCATCTCTTGTTCTTACTTGTACTATTTTATTTCCATCATTATCAACACTTATAAATACACAATCAACTTTTCCCTTTTCTTCTTCTCTCATAACAACAGAATTATCTTTTTTTACTTTTTCTATTGTTAATTCTTCAACCTCTATCATAAATTTTGGTGGGCTTACCTTTCCTATTATAACTTCATTTTCATCTATTTCAGCTTCCATTTCTGCTATACCATCATCTTCTAGATGCCTATATAATTTTTCAGCTCTATAACCTTTTACATCTTTTTCAGGAATACAAATTTGATCTTTTAAAGCACCAGTATATCTAATTTCAGTGGTTGTATATGGCCTAAAGTAATGGGCTCTTGCAAAAGCTCTATCAATACTGCCTTTATTTACTACAATTGCGTCCTCTAAATTATAGCCATAATATGGTGCAATAGCAACTATAACGTTTTGACCAGCTGGCCAAAAATTTGCTTTCTCATAAATAAAGCTTCTTACTAATGGTTTCTGAGGATAATGGAGTAAACTTATATCAGTATCTATTAATAAAGGAAAGTTTAAAGCATATAAGCCTAATGCTTGTTTTTGTGTTTTACTTCCTCTATTTAATCTGGAAGTTTGATTATGATTTGCATAAGGAACTAATGCTGTTACTAATCCTAGCATAGCTATAGGATCAATTTCTAAATAATCATAATTTTTTTCTTTATTATTTAATAATTCATTTAAATTTCTTGCAATTAAGCAATTATCTTCTTCAGCAGCATCAACCCATTCTATTATACCTAAATTTACTAAATCATTAAATTTTAATTCATTTCTCTTTAGTTTTTCTATATGTTCAAATGTTAATTTTGGTTTATTATTTTCTACAACAATTAATGGCCTAACAACTCTACCAGAGTCACTAAAAATAAATATAAATTTTGAATATTTATCATAACTTATGCTTATAAACTTTGATATCTTATTTTCTCTTCTTGCTTGCTTAAATGCTTTTACAAAATCTAAATCTGCTTTTCCTATAAATTTTCCATTTAATAAAACATCATACTCTTTTTCATCTTCACCTAGACCAATTGTTTTTAAAAATTTGATAAATTTTCCTTCATCTAAAACAACTTCAGTAGTTACTCTTGCCATAAGAGCTAAATTTTTTCTTAAGCCAATATTTGTTCCTTCTGGTGTTTCAATTGGGCAAAATCTTCCATATTGCGTAGGATGTAATGTCCTAGCCGGGAAATTTTCTTGTTCACTAGAAAGTAAACTTACTACTCTTAAAAGTTGAGAAATTTTTGCCAATAAATTAGTTTTATCTATATTTTGAGTAACTCCTTTTTTTTCTCCGACCCAACTTCCAGTTGCAATGCTTGATTCTATCCTGCTACTTAATAAAATACTTTTTGCTATTGCTTTTAAATTTGGTAATTTTCCCCTTCTTCTATATTTTTCTATATTTTGTTGTATATCTTTTATAAATAATGATAGATGCACTCTAAATAAATCATAAAGTAAATCTCCAGCTAAACGTACTCTTTTATTTGCTATATGATCTTTATCTGTTTCTATTTTTTCATATTTATAAATTAAAAATTGTTTAATTAATTTACATAATAACCTAGCTTTATCTTCTCTATTATTAGGATTAACACCTAAATGTGGCAATAATCCATTATCTAGTCTAGTCTTTATTATTTCTTTAATTTCTTTTTGTGTTCCTGTTAATTCAAATTTTTTTGCAAGCCATTCCCATGCAGCTTCTATAGTATTTATTTCTGCAAATTCATATATATTTACTAAAACTTCTTCATAATCTAGATTTATATTTTTTACAATTTCTTCATCTCTTGTCATTCCTAAAGCTTTTATTAATATTATTACTGGTATATTTTTAAAACGAGAGAAATCAACTTTTAATATACCATCTTTATCTAAATATATTTGTAATGGGATTCTATATCTTTCTTTATGACTAAATAATCTCAAATTTAATCCTTTTTTTGTTTTTTCGATAAAGATATTATTACTAGCAAGATCTTCCATCATCATTATTGCTCTTTCATTACCATTAATTATAAAATATCCACCAGGATCTTTTGGATCTTCACCTTTTTCTATTAATTCATCTTCCTTTAGGCCATATAAATTACAAAATTTACTTTTTACCATTACTGGTACTCTTGCAATTTCTATAATTTCTTTATATTTATCTTTATATCCTATCTCTAAAAAAAGAGGAGCAGAATAAGTTAATTTTCTAATTCTAGCTTCAGTTGGTAGTATTTTTCTTTTTGTTCCATCTAGTTCTACAAACTCTACTTTTTCAAGCCAAATTTTTCCTAATTCTATATCAGCTTTTTCTTGTTTTAATTGTTGGTTTATGCTATCGATTATTTCTTGAATTCTTCTCTCAAAGAAATCATTAAAACTTTCTAAATTAGATTGAGTTAATTCAACTTCTTTTAAAAAACTTTGAATAATTGCTTTACCTTTTTCTCTTTCATACAATTCTATATTAGTTATTTCTTCCATGTTTATGGTATTACAACTCTATAAAATATTACTTTTCCTTTTTCAGTTTTTCTTTCTATTTTTATAATATCTCCAACTTTTGCTTCTTTTGGTAATGCTGGATCTTTTAATTTTATTTTAGGTAATTGTGATTTATCTATATTATACTTTTTTAATAATTCTTCTGCTTCTTTTTTACTTAATATAGTATGTTTAGGAATAAAAATATGCTTTATTTCCATTTTAGATATTTATTACTTATCAATTAAATCTATTTTTTTAAATTTTTTTTATTTATAAATCTTTCTATACGAATAAATTAATATAATAAAGATATAAAGAATATACAAATTCCTATCATTCCTAAATCCACCTAGCAAAAAATTGCTGAACTTATTCAAAAATCACCCAAGAAGAAAAGCAAAATAACTTTTGAAAGCAAAAAGAATGATTAAAGAAAAAATTGAAAAACAAAAACAATTAAAATTTCTCTCTTTTGGCGAGTAGATGCAACAATACATTATACGAATAAATTTATATTTTATTTTTTAAATTTTTTATTAAATAAGCTGTAAAATTTATAAATTGTTTTGGAGAATAGGAGAAAATTGTTAATATCAATAAAAAAATAAATAATATATACTCAAATAAGCTTGCTGTTTTTATTTTTCCTTTTATATGAAAATTTGAAAATTTCCAAAAAGGTTTTATACCATTTATTGTTAAGCTATCAGCTATTAAATGAGTTATATAACCTATACTAACATAAAGAGGAAAATTCATAATAATGATTATTTTAGATAAAATTAAAGATATAATAAAAAAAATAATTAATCCAAATATACTATGCCAAAATCCTCGATGTTTTGATGTAATTGCAATAATTTTTCCAAATTTAATTTTTTTGTTTATAAAACTTGATGTGCTATCAATATCAGGAATTAAAGAAGAAAATGCTATTATTAACAAAATATAAAAATTTTTTGGAAAATTAAAAATTAAACATAAAATTAAATAGAAAAATAAAGCAAAAACAATATGTGTTTTATACATCATTCTAATTGATCAAATCCACATTCTTTTACAGCTTTATCGAATCTAATTCTTAATAAAGTTGGTGCTCTTAATTTTTGTTTAAAATCTAAATATCTAACTTCTACAACAATTTTTGGTTTAATAAAATTTATTTTTTTATTTAATTTTAGGTTTTTGACTTTTAATCTATTTACTTTTTTCATATTTTTTAATAAAAAATTTATTTTTTCATCGTTAATACCAGATGCAACATTTCCTATATAAATCAATTTATTATTTTTATATAAAGCTAAAGCTAATGATGATATTTCTCTTTTTTCTTTTATAAATCCTATAACTATTGCATCTATTGTTTTATAATTTTTTATTTTTAACCAATTTTCACTCCTTTTGTTTTCATATTTACTATTTTTTCTTTTTGCTATTACTCCTTCTAAATTTTTTTCTTTAACAAATTTCCATAGATATTTTCCATTTTCAAAATAAATTATTTTTTTAAAATACAAGTCTTCTTTTTTAATTACTTTATCCAAAATTTTTTTTCTTTTTTCTAATTCTAAATTTCTTAAATCTTTATTATTAATACTTATTATATCAAAAGCTATAAAACAGGCAGGCAAAATTTTTGATTTTATTTTTATCTCAACTTTGTTATCTAGTTGTTCTCTTTGTTGAAGTAAATTAAAATTTGGTAAACCTTTTTCATCAAAAACAACAATCTCTCCATCTAAAATAGATGTTTTATTTACATTATTCCAAAACTTAAATTCTGGATATCTATAACTTATTTCTTTTTCTCTTCTATTATATATTTTTAATTTTTTATTTTCTTTATCTATAAATACTAATGCCCTTGTTCCATCTAATTTTGGCTCAAATATAAAGTTTTTATCATTTAATATTTCTTTATTTCCATTTTTACATAACATAAAAGAAATTTTCATTTTTAACCTTTAACACTTTTCTTCAATAATTCAACTAATGTTTCTTTCTTTTTTTCCTTTTCCTTTTCTTTTATTTCTATTTTCAATTTTTTCATTAAAATTTCTTCAATTCTTTTACTAAATTCATCTCTAAAATCTTTCATATCTATTTTTTCTTTATAGAGCTTATTTACAAGTTCTTTAGCTAATTTTATTTCCTCTTTTGAAAATTTTATCTTTGGTTTTTCTATATCAAAAATTTCTATAGGAATTATTTCATGATGATAATGTAAAATTCTCAATAATAAAGAATTTTTATATGCTTTAATAAAGCCAAGATATTCTTTATTTCTAAATATAAATTTTACTAATGCAATTTTTCCTGATAATTTTAAAATTTCATAAAATAACCAATAAGCTTTTTCAGATTTTGAAGGTAATACATAATAAGCTTTATCAAAATATATAGGATCAATCTCTATTTCATCAGTAAATAATATTATTTCTATATCACCTCTTCCACTAACTTTTAAAGCTTTAATTTGCTCCTCACTAAATTCTATATATTCTTTACCTATTTTTATTGCATGAGTAATATCTTCTTTCTTTAATTCAACTTTACAATATTCACAATATTTTTTTAATTTTATCGGCTTTTTACATTTTTTATGTATTAAATGAAATTCAAGAAATTTAGGTTCAGCAACTTTGTATAGAGAGATTGGTATATTAACAAGACCAAAACTTAAATTTCCCTTAAAAATTGATTTTGGCATTATTTATTAATTATTTAAATTTTAAATCTTTTACTAATAATAATTTAAAAGTTTATAAAAAATTTTTTAAATTTTTAATCTATAATATTTTCAATGAATAGCGAAGATGGTGAAGAAAATATTAGAAGAAATTTTAATAATAGGGAAAGGAGAAAGAAAAGGAAAAAATATTGGATATCAAATTTCTGCAGAATTTTATGGAGTTAAAAATATATCTTATGTTTATCAAATCGAACCAATTTTAAATAAAGCTTTAAATGAAAGTAAATTGAATATAGTAAAAAAACCAACATATCATCAATTTAACCCTCACGGCGTGACAGCTTTTGCTTTGCTTGAGGAAAGTCATATTAGTATTCATACTTGGCCAGAATATGATTATCTATCTTTAGATATTTTTTCTTGTAGTGGAGAAAAAAAAGCAGAAATAGCTTATAAAGTTTTTAAATATATGTTTAAACCAAAAGAAATAAAAAAAATTATTATATATAAAAAATTATAACTTAAAAAATAAATCATAAAATTTTTTTTCTCCAATTTTATCTAAAGATTTAGAAATTCTTTCCTCTAAAATTTTTTTTATTTTAAAAAATTCGATTATATATTCTTCTTCATCTATTATTCTTCTTTGTTTTTTCCATTCTTTTAATATTTCTTCCTTTATTTTTTCTTTACTCCATTTAATTTTATAAGAATAATCGAAGATAAAATATATAACATCTTCCAAATATTTTAGAAGTTTTATGCTATCTTTATGTAATATATTTTCACATTTTGACCAAAATTTGTCTTGGATTTCTTCACCAAATATATCATTAATTATATTTCCAAGCTTTTCAAGAGAAGAAATTTTAATATCATAATAATTTCTTTTTTCATTTTTTTTAATTTCTGAAAGAATTTTTAATAATATATCTTGATACGATCCATTACAATCAATTTTTATCTTCTTTTCAAGTTCTTCTATTTTTTTATTAAATATATTTATTATTTCTATTACTTCCTTTTTCATCAAATTTTAAAATAAAATTAATTATAAAAATTTTACTATTTTGAAGTTATTTCAGATTTTAATTTATAACACAACTACTCCATCCACAATTAATACATTTTGTACATCCTCCTTCATTAATTAAAATATTTTTGCATAAAGGACATATTTGTATATCATCTATTTTTTTATTTTCATTGAATAATAAATTAGGCTGAATATTGGTGATTATCTTTTCAGCAAATTTCATTAATTTTTCTTCTTTATAAGGATATTTTTCGAAATCTATATTGAAATTTTTTTTCAAATATTCACTAATTTCTTTTTTGATATATTCACTTTTTATTTTTTCTTTTAATATCTTTATAGCATAATTACTTGGTCTAACTTGAATAGATTTTTGTTTCTCTTCTGATGGTATATATAATACTTGAGCATATCTTGAACCATCTCTATAAACAGTAAGTCCTTTTAATCCAAGTTCTTTCGCTATTAAATAAGCAAGTTTAATATCTTCTATTAATGAATAGTTAGGCATGTTTATAGTTTTGCTTATGCTTGCAGAGATCCATCTTTGCCATATAGCTTGAGCTAATATATGGTCTATCCAATGAATTGACATTGCTGTTACAAATATTTTTTTTAAATTTTCATCAAATTCTTCTAAGCCAATAAGGCATCCATAATTTTTTGCAATTTTTGCAATAATTTCATCATTATACATATCTATCTCTTTTAGTTTTTTTTCGAATACACTATTAACATAATAGAATTTTCCAACAGTTACATGTTTCTCAAATACTAAGCTAAATATAGGCTCTATTCCATTACTTACATCAAGTATCATACTTATTGTACCTGTAGGAGCTATAGTTGTTGTATATACATTTCTTATTCCATATTTCTTTATTTTTTCAATTAATTTATTCCAATCAAAATTATGATTCTCTTTTCTTATTTCATAATATCCAGCAATAGGTAATTTTCCTTTTACATAATCGCTTTTTTCAAATAATGGAAAACTACCTCTTTCTTTTGCTATTTCTACACTTTCATCCATACTTATATAACTTAGCATTTCTGCAATTTTATTCATTATTTCATATCCTTCTTCACTATTGTATGGTATTTCTAATTCGTATAATAAATCAGCTAGACCCATAACACCCAAACCTATTTTTCTTGTTTCTCTTGTATTTTTTTCTATTTCTTTTAAAGGATATTTATTTATGTCAATTATATTATCAAGAAATCTTGTTGCAATTCTAATAACTTTTTCGAATCTTTCAAAATCAAATTTGTTTCCTTCTTCAGTTTCTATAACAAAATTTTTTAAGTTTATACTTCCAAGATTGCAACTTTCATGTTCATATAATGGTTGTTCTCCACAAGGATTTGTTGATCTTATGAAACCTTTTACATTGAGTAAAATATTATATTTATTTATATTATCAAAAAATAAAACACCAGGCTCAGCACATTTCCATGTACTAAAAGCAATTAAATCAAAAAGTTTTCTTGGAGATATAGAAGAAACTTGTTTTTTATTTCTAGGATTTATTAAAGGATATTCTCTATCTTCTTCAAGAGCATCAAAAAAATCTTGCCAAATTCCTACAGAGATATTAAAATTCTCGAGCTTCTTTGGTTGTTGTTTTATTGTTATAAATTCTTCAATATCAGGATGCCAAATTTCTAATATTCCCATATTAGCTCCCCTTCTTTTTCCTCCTTGTTTAACAACCTCTGTAACAGTATCTATTATATCCATAAAACTAACAGGACCAGAAGCAATTCCATAAGTACTAGCTACAATATCGCCTTTTGGTCTTAACGAGCTATAATTTATTCCTACACCTCCTCCACTTTGATGAATTAATGCAGCATCACTACTTGTTTTCATTATATCAATTAAGCTATCTCTTATTGGTAATACAAAACATGCACTAAGCTGTCCAATTCTTGTTCCAGCATTCATTAGTGTAGGGCTATTAGGCAAAAAATCTTTTTTTGCCATTAAATCAAAATACTCATCTATTAATTTTTCATAATTATTAACTTCCCCATTTTCTATAATTTTTAATACCTCTTCAATTCCTAATTTCATTTTTCCTTCTTTTAATAATCTTTCATAAACTCTTAAAAGTCCTTCAAAATGCCATTTATTTAATTTATATTTTCCTATAGAAAGTTTATTGTCATATTCTTCAATTTTTTCTTTTAATTTTTTTATTTTATTTAATTCTGTTAAAATTTTCTCTTTATTTATTATTTTTTCTTTGCTAAAAAATTTCTCATCATATAAAATATCAACAATACCAACATGTAATGCTACTCTTTGAAAAAGTTGTTTTGGACTTTCTATTATTTTTCCTTCTTCATCCTTTATTAAATATCTTGAAGCAAGAATCTTTAATCCATTTAAACTAAAACTTTTATCAATCTCATCAATATTTTCTTTTTGTAGAATTTTCTTTTTTTCTTCTCTAATTAATCTTCTTTCTTGTCTATATAAAATATAAGCTTTAGCAGTTTTTGCATGACCTTCTTCAATTAATACTTTTTCTACAATATCTTGAACGTCTTCAACAGTTGGAATTTTATCCTTAAATATTCTATTAACTTCATCAACAACTTTATCAGCAAGTTTTAATGCTGTTTCTTTATCTTTTCCTCCTACTGCTTTTACAGCTTTCCATATAGCATTAAATATTTTTGTTTTATCAAAATTTTCTATCCTTCCATCTCTTTTTATAATTTTTTCTACCATTTAAAAAAATTAAAAAATTTTTATTTATAAATAATCTTATAAATTAAAATATACTTTTGGAGTTCAATAGAAATTTTAATTTACATTTATTTCTTTTGGAGATACTTTATATTTTGAGATAAAATTTTTGTTAATTTTTTTATTGTAATATTTTCTCCAATTTTATTTTTTCCTTTTTCTAGATAATTTACGAGCCGCCATATAAGTTCTTAATGCAAGTCCTCCAAGAGCACCAATCTCAAAGCCAACAAGTGAATCTTTTGTAAAAAGCTTACCAAAATCGAATTTTCCATATTTTTTATATGCTTTATAAGTGTCATGAGGATGAGTTATCATTTCTAATATTCTATAAGTCGAATTCTCTTTAAATTTTTGATATTTTTCTTTTAAATAGTTATATTCATTTTTAAAAAACTTATTTACTCCTGTTTCAAGATTTTTTTTATTCTTATATTCTTCAAATACCTCTATTTTATTTTCAAGATTTTTTCTATAAGCATCTGAAATTGTATTTAATTCACAAACTAGTGAAGCTCCAATTACTCCGAAAAATATAGTTGTATAAAAAGTATTTTTAAACCATTTTATTAATCCCATTTTAACTATGATTTAAATTTAGTTATATATTATTAAGGATTTAAAGTTTAAAAATTTTTCGGTAGTTATTATTTTAGAGTAGTTACTATTTTTCCACTTTAATTAGATGGATAAATTTTATTAATTATTAATTTCTTTTCTTTCTATGATTCGTCAACCAATTGTAACTGTTGCTGGTCATGTTGATCATGGAAAAACATCTTTATTAGATGCAATTAGGCATACTTCTATAGCTGAAAAAGAACCCGGTGCAATTACTCAAAAAATATCATTTTCAATATTACCAAAAGAAAATATAGAAGCTGAATGTAAAGAGCTACTTCAAAAATTTAATATAAAAATAATTGTTCCAGGATTTTTATTTATAGATACTCCTGGACATGCTGCCTTTACTAATTTAAGACAAAGAGGTGGAAGCATTGCAGATTTAGCTATTTTGGTTATAGATATAAACGAAGGAATAAAAGAACAAACAAGAGAATGTATACAAATATTAAAAGAAAATAAAATACCATTTGTTATTGCTTTAAATAAGATAGATAAAATTCCTGGATGGAAACAGACTAATAAACCAATATTTGAGTCTATAAATCTTCAACAAGATTTTTGTAGACAAGATTTTTATAATAAAGCATCAAATATTATTACAGCTTTTTCTGTAATTGGTTTTGAAGCAGATTTTTATTGGCAAATAAAAGATTTTACAAAAAAGTTAGCAATAGTTCCTTGTTCAGCAAAAACAAGAGAGGGAATACCAGAATTATTAGCAGTTCTTGCTGGTTTAGCACAAAAATATTTAATTAATAAATTAAAAATTGGTGATGAAGTAAAAGGAAATATTTTAGAAGTTGTAAAGGAAAAAAGATTTGTTTATTATGATTGTATTCTTAGTGATGGTATATTAAGCGAGAATGATTGTATGATTATTGCAGGATTAGAAGAGCCTGTAGTAACTAAGATAAGAGCTTTATTTGAAGCATTACCTCTTTCTAAAGGATTTAAGAAAGTTAATGAAATAAGAGCTGCTACAGGTTTTAGAGTATGTTTGGTTACACAACAAGAAGTTTTTCCAGGTATGCCATTTACTTCTTTAAAAGAAAGTGATATAACTAGTGAAGCTATAGAAGATAAAAAGGATAAACTTATGTCAACAATAAAAAATATAATAAAATTAGATAATAAAGGTATAATTGTTAAAGCTGAAAGTTTGGGAAGTTTAGAGGCTTTAATAAATATATTAAGAAAAGAAGGAATATCAATAAAAAAAGCAGGAATAGGAAATATAACTAAGAAAGATATCTCTTTAGCTTTAGTAAATTTAAAAGAGAATCCTTTAGATGCAGTAATACTAGGTTTTAATGTTGATGTAGAAGAAAAAGATGAAGAAATTACAATATTTACTTCTGATATTATATATCAATTAATTGAAAATTTTTTATTGTGGAGAGAAGAAAAAGCAAGAGAAATTGAAAGAAAAAAATTAAGTGAGATAGTTTTTCCTTGTAAATTTAAAATAATACCAAATTATATTTTTAGAAGAAGTAAACCAGCTATTTGTGGAATAAAAATAATTGGTGGAATATTAAGAAAAGATACTCCAATAATGAATAGTGATGGAAAATTTATAAGTAAAATAAAAAGTATACAAAAAGAAGGAAAACCAATAGAAGAAGCAAAAGCAGGAGAAGAAATAGCAATATGTATTACTGATGTAACAATTGGAAGACAAATAAAAGAAGATGATATACTTTATAGTGATATAAGCGAAAATGATTACAAAAAGCTTAAAGAAAATAAAAATCTTCTTAGTTCAGATGAATTGGAAATATTAAGAGAGATTGTGGAAATAAAAAGAAAAATAAAGCCTACATGGGGGATATAAACAAAATTTATAAATTAAAAATAAAAAGATAAATATGGTATTCAAACTGGATATTGGAACAAAACAAGGGAAAACATATCATTATGAAATTAGTGATGAAAAAATAAAAGCAAAATTAATAGGAAAAAAAATAGGAGATATAATAAAAGGAGAGATTATTAGTAAAGATTTTATTGGATATGAATTTGAAATTACTGGATTATCTGATATAAGAGGTTTTCCTGGATTAAAAAATATTGAAGGACAAGGAATTAAGAGAGTTTTACTTAGTTATGGAGTTGGAATGAGACAAAGAAGACCAAAAGGGTTAAGAAGAAAAAAAACAGTTCATGGAAATGAAATTGGAAGAGATGTTGTACAAATAAATTTGAAAGTAATAAAAGAAGGAGAGAAAAAATTAGAAGATTTAATAAAAAAAACAGAATAATATGGATGATAAAAATTTATCTCAG
This sequence comes from Candidatus Pacearchaeota archaeon, assembly GCA_038817835.1. Taxonomy (GTDB): domain Archaea; phylum Nanobdellota; class Nanobdellia; order Pacearchaeales; family JAPDKA01; genus JAWAZI01. The sequence continues at coordinate 23,771 of JAWAZI010000001.1, forward strand.
CCAGATATTAATATTGGATTAGTAGGACATATTGATCATGGTAAAACAACTTTACTTTGGAGACTTTCTGGGAAATGGGCTGATGTACATAGTGAAGAATTAAAAAGAGGAATAACAATAAAGTTGGGTTATGCAAATGTTATAATTAGAAAATGTACTTCTTGTGGTTATTTATCTTATCATAAAAAATGTCCTAAATGTAATTCCTCTACTAATGCTTTGAGACATGTTTCATTTATAGATGCTCCAGGTCATAAAATGTTGATGGCGGCAATGTTAGGTGGAGCTACAGTTATAGATGCTGCAATATTAGTTATTGCTGCTAATGAACCATTTCCACAACCACAAACAAAAGAGCATTTTTTAGCATTAAAAAGTAATGGAATAAAGGATATTATTATTGCACAAAATAAAATAGATTTAGTAACTAAAGAAGAAGCAATAAAACAATATTATCAAATAAAGGAATTTTTTGAGAAAGAAAATATGAAACCAATAATCATTCCTTGTTCTGCACAACAAGATATAAATATAGACTTAATACTTGAAGAAATTTTGAAATTACCAAAACCACAAAGAGATTTAAATGAAGATCCTTTATTTTTAGTTGTTAGGAGTTTTGATGTAAATAAACCAGGAACCGATATTGATAATATTAAAGGTGGTGTTTTAGGAGGAACATTAAAGAAGGGAATACTAAAAGTTGGTGATGAAATCGAAATAAAGCCAGGATTAAGTATTGTTAAACAAACAAAGCAAGGAAAAGTTGTAGAGTACAAAACATTAACTGCAAAGATATTAGAATTAAAAACAGATATTTATAGCTTAAATAAAGCTTTACCATATGGAAATCTTGCAATTCAAACAAGTTTAGATCCAGGATTAACTAAAGCTGATAGTCTTGCTGGGTGTGTTGTAGGATTAAAAGGAAAATTGCCAGATATAACTTATAAGGTAAAATTAAAAATTTATTTATTTGAAAGATTGGTTGGAACAAAAGAAGAAGAAATTATTCAAGAATTAAAATTAAATGAAAATTTACTTCTAAGCATTAATACATCAATAACAGTTGGAAAAATAATAAATATAAAAAAAGAAAAAGATTATTTTATTGTTGATTGTGATTTAACAATACCGATAGTTCCAATAAAAAATTCAAAAGTTAGTATTGCAAGAAATTATAAAGGAGAATGGCGTTTAATAGGATATGGTGGAATATTATAATTTTCCTATTACATCAACATCAATAACAGCATCATCTTTCTTTAATTTTATTAATCTTACTCCTTGAGTAACTCTTCCCATTGCTCTTATATCTTTTGCTTTAAATCTTATTATCATTCCTTGTTTTGTTATAAGAATTATACTATCATCATCACTTACATCTTTTACTCCTATAACAAATCCATTCCTATTAGTTAAAGAAATATTTTTTATTCCTTTACCACCTCTTTTTATCTTTCTATATTTTTCTATTTCTGTTTTCTTTCCATATCCTTTATCAGTAACAGTCAATAAATAAGGCTTGTCTGTAGTACACATATCCACAACAAAATCATTAACTAATTTTATTGCTCTAATTCCATAAGCATTTCTTTTCATAACTCTAACATCACTTGTATTAAATCTTATTATAATACCTTTTTGTGTAGCAATTATAATGTCTTTATCTTTATCTATTAGTTTACATTCAATTACCTCATCATCTAAAGGAATTTTTATTATTCTTATTCCACTTTTTTTTATATTTTTTAATTCTTCACATTTTATTTTTTTTATTACTCCTTTTTTTGTTACAATTAATAAGAAATTTTTTTCTATTTCATCTTTCCATAAGAATATTGTTTTAATTTTTTCTTCTGGTTTTATTTGAATTATATTACTTATATGTTTTCCTTTTTTATATCTTGAAGATAAAGCTAAATTATAAGCTTTTAATGAATAAGCATTGCCTCTATTAGTAATAAATATGATCGAATCATGAGTAGAACAAATTAATATTTTATTTATATAATCATCTTCCCCAACTATACTTCCTATTATTCCTTTTCCACCTTTTTTTTGTTCATTGAATTCGTCTAAACTTACTGCATTTATATAACCTTTATAAGTTAAAGAAATTACTATATCTTGTTTTTTTATTAATTCTAGTTCACCTATTTCTTCTTTAGATTTTTCAATTTTTGTTCTTCTTTTATCTCCAAACTTATTTTTTATCTCTATAAGTTCTTTTTTTATTACTTCTAGAATATTTTTTTCATTTTTTAATATTTCTTCGTAATTTTTTATTTTTTCTTCAAGTAATTTTATCTCTTTATTAATTTTTTCTTGTTCTAGTTTTGTTAATTTAGAAAGTTTCATATCTAATATTGCATTAGCTTGTATCTTTGATAAATTAAAATTTTCCATAATTTTATTTATAGCATCATTAACATTTTCACTTTTTTTAATTATCTCGATAATTTTTTCAATATTTTTTAAAGCTATAGAAAATCCTTCTAGTATGTGCTTTCTATTTTTAGCTTCATTTAGAAGAAAATTTGTTCTTCTTCTAACAACATTAATCCTATGATCAACCCAATATTTGATTAATTCTTTTAAATTTAGTAATTTTGGTACATTATTAACTAGTGCAACATTAATAACATTTAAACTTGTCTCTAAAGAAGTTAATTTGTATAATTTATTTATTATTAATTTTTCATTTGCTTCTTTTTTAACTGATAAAACAATTCTTATACCTTCTTTACTTGATTCATCTTTTAAATTTATAACATCTGTTATTATTTTATCTTCTATTAATTTTGCAATTTCTTGAATTAATGAAGATTTATTTATTTGATATGGTATCTCTTTAATAACAATTAATTTTTTTCCTTTTACTTCTTCAGTATCTATTATGCCTCTTATAGTAATTTTCCCTTTCCCTTTTTCGTAAACTTGCTTTAGGTCTTTAAGATAAACAATTCCTCCTGTAGGAAAATCTGGTCCTTTTATATATTTCATTAATTCTTCTATAGATATATTTGGATTATCAATATAACTTATAATTCCATCAACAACTTCATTTAAATTATGTGGCAAAATATTTGTAGCCATTCCTACTGCTATCCCATAACTACCATTAATTAATAAATTTGGTATTTTACTTGGTAGTACTGTGGGCTCTTTTAAAGTATTATCAAAATTTGGAACAAAATCTACAGTATTTTTTTCAATATCTTCTAATATTTCCATCGCAATAGGAGAAAGTTTTGCTTCTGTGTAACGCATTGCAGCAGGAGGATCACCATCAATACTTCCAAAATTTCCTTGTCCATATATTAATGGATATCTATAAGAAAAATCCTGAGCCATTCTTACTAATGCATCATAAACAGCCATATCACCATGGGGATGATATTTTCCTAAGCATTCACCAACAATTCTTGCTGTTTTTTTTGTAGCTTTTTCAGGAGTTAATCCCATATCTAACATTGTGAATAAAATTCTTCTTTGTACTGGTTTAAGGCCATCTTCGACAGTAGGCAAAGCTCTAGAAACAATTACAGACATTGCATAATCTATATAAGCTTTTTTAACTTCTTCACTAATTTCACCAATTTCATTTTTTTCATCAATCATTTTAACAAGTTACATGAAAAATTCCAGCTTTTTTTCCTTTAGTTTTATTAAATATTTCTATTGCTTTTTGAGTTGGTAAAATTTTATATTCTATATTTAATTTTTTTAATAATTTTAAACCTTCATCTTCAATTTTGCAATATCCAACTTCTCCACATCCAAAAATTAATATTTCTGGATTATCCTTCAAAAGTTTTTCAATTTCTTCTTTACAAAAATAATGTCCTGTTCCATATTTTTTTTGACTTAATTCTCTACTTCTAGATTCAACTTTACCATCAGCAAATATAAATATATCACTTTTATACTCTTTTCCATTAACTACTATTCTACCAAATTCAAATTTTTCTATATTTACATTTTCCATTTTAAATATCTAATTCTGCTTCTTTTGCATGAGTAATTATAAAATTTTTTCTTGGTTCAACTTTTTCTCCCATTAATATAGAAAAAATTCTATCAGCTTCTACAGCATCTTCAATTGTTATAAGTTTAAGTTTTCTTTTTTTAGGGTCCATTGTAGTTTCCCATAATTGTTGAGGAGTCATCTCTCCTAAACCTTTAAATCTTGTTATTTCAACATTTTTACCTAATTTTTTAATTAACTCTTTTAATTCTTCATCACTATAAATATAAAAATCTTTATTCCCTTTTCTCACTCTATAAAGTGGTGGAATTGCAACATAAATATGATTATTTTTAATTAATTCTGGAAGATACCTAAAAAAGAAAGTTAATAATAAAGTTTTTATATGTTGTCCATCTATATCAGCATCTGTCATTATAATTATTTTGTTGTATCTTAACTTATTAATATCAAAATTTTCTCCAATGCCTGTGCCAATTGCTTTAATTATGCTTGATATTTCTTCATTTTCAAAAACTTTATGATGGCTTGCTTTTTCGACATTTAATATTTTTCCTCTTAGTGGCAATATAGCTTGAAATTCTTTATCTCTTGCTTGTTTTGCTGATCCGCCTGCAGAATCACCTTCAACTATAAATAATTCTGCAATTTCTTTTTTTGTTGTTGAACAATCTGCTAATTTTCCAGGTAGATTACCTGCATATAAAGCAGTTTTCCTTCTAACAAGTTCTTTTGCTTTTTTTGCTGCTTCTCTTGCTTTTGCAGCTTGAACGATTTTTCCAATTATTTTTTTTGCAATGTTTGGATTTTCTTCTAAAAATTGTGATAATTTAGATGTTACTATACTTTCTATTATACCTTTGACTTCTGTATTTCCAAGTTTTGTTTTTGTTTGTCCTTCAAATTGTGGTTCAGGAAGTCTTAAATTAATTATAGCCGATATACCTTCTCTTACGTCTTCTCCAACAAATTTTATTTTTGATAAATTATATTTTTCAGCATAATCATTTAAAACTTTTGTTAATGCAGTTTTAAAACCAATAACATGAGTTCCACCTTCTATTGTATTAATAGTATTTACAAAGCTATGGATATCCTCTATATATCCTTCAAAATATTGAATTGCTATTTCAACAAATAAATCATCTTTTTTATCACTAAAATAAATTGGTTTATGTAATACTCTTCTCTCTTTATTTAACCATTCTATAAAATCTATTATTCCATTTTTTGATATAAATTTAACTTTTTCATCATTTCTTTCATCTTTAAATATAATTTCTATTCCAGGAACAAGAAAACATAATTCTTGTAATCTAATTTTTATTAATTCAGAATCAAAATTTACAGTTTTGAATATTTCTTCATCAGGCCAAAATCTTACTTCAGTACCAGTTTCATTTGTTTCTCCAATCTCTTCAACTTCTGTAATAGCTTTTCCTCTTTCATATTCTTGTTTCCATATTTTTCCATCTCTTTTTACTTTTACTATAAGTTTTTTACTTAAAGCATTAACAACACTAATTCCAACACCATGGAGGCCTCCACTTATTATATAAGCTTTTCTTTCAAATTTTCCTCCAGCATGGAGTATTGTCATTACTGTTTCTAATGCAGATTTCCCTGTTTCCTTATGTATCTCAACAGGAATCCCTCTACCATTATCTATAACACTTATACTTTTATCTTTATGAATTATAACTTTTATTGAATTACAAAATCCTGCTAATGCTTCATCAATACTATTATCTATTACCTCCCAAACTAGATGGTGTAATCCTTCTTTTCCTGTATTTCCTATATACATTGCTGGCCTTTTTCTAACTCCTTCCAAACCTTTTAGAACTTGGATACTTTCAGCAGTATAATTTTTATCTTTGTTCATTACTATCTAACAATTTTTTATTTAAAAACTTTTTATTTTTAAAAAATTTTTATCGACGAGAAATTATTCTTCATCAAGCATTACAGCTTTTATTTTATTATTTTCTAATTCTCTAATAAAATTTAATGCATCTTCTTTATTGCCAACAATTTTTGCATAATGCATAGGAATAACTAAATATGGGTTTATTCTTTTTGCTAATTCTACAGCTTCTTTCCAATTCATCGTGTATACTCCGCCTACTGGTAATAACATAATAAGTTTTTTTGCATATTTTTTTAATATATCTTGTTCAGGAATAACATCAGTATCTCCTGCATGATAAATATAAATTTCTTTAGTTTTTATTATATATCCTACCCAATCATGAATTCTTGGATGAAAATGTTTATTAATATTATATGCTTCAATACATTCTAATGAAAAATCATAAAAGTCAAAATTTGCTTTTGGCATTGAAACTTTCAAATTTAATTTTGCTTCAAGTTTCATTAAACTACTTTGACAATCTGGGGGAGCTATTATTGTTGTTCCATCTTTAATTATCTTTTTTAAATCATCAATACTTAAATGATCATAATGGCTATGGGTTATTAATATATAGTCTGCTTTATCTTTTTTATTTTTTATTTTATAAGGATCAATAAAAATTATTTTATTATTTATTATTATTTTGAATCCTGCATGCCCAAGCCAATAAATTTCTATATCTTTTATTTTCATTTTTTATTATTTTTTTTGTATATATAAAATAAAATTGATGATGCAAATAATAAAATTGAACTTTCTATTCTAAAAGAAAATAAAGCTAGAATTGCTAAAATTAAAAAATAAAACCAATTTTTTTCATCTTGATAAACACCAATTAAAGAAATAATTATTAAGAAACTCAAAAATAACCAAAATATACATAAAAATGATAAAATATTATTTATTTCTTTTTTTATTTCTTGACCATATTTATTTAAAGCTGTAACAAATTCTTTAGAATTTCCTAAATAATACTCAATATTTGATTTTACAATAAATCCAACTATACTATTAATAATTAAAAATATAATTGCAATTATAGCCAATGCACTTCCTATATAGAAAATATTTTTTTTATTTTTTTCTTTTTTAATCTTTATTTTCTTTTTTTTCATTATAAATTTTTAATTATTTTTTCTTTAAAAATTTTTTTAATTTTTTTAATGTTGCAGAAACATAAATACATTTAGCATCTTTACATAAAACTAATGAAGCTCTTGCAAAGCTTAAATATTTTCTATTAATACTCAAAACTAAATAACCATTAAATAATTTATTATCTATAAAAATTGGTCTTGCTCTTGAAAGATTTATTATACCTAATAATTTTGTCAAATTTTTTATTATTTCTTTCTTAGTTTTTTGTTGATTTTTTGTTTCTATAAGCAAATATCTTCTTTTTTCTTTCCAACTTGGAAATATTTTCATAAAAAAATTATAATTTTCTAGTTTAAATTTTTATTTTTATAATTTAACTTTTTCAAAGACCCATGGTTTATAAGAAGGAAAAATGGTTACTTTCCATGCATTTAATTTAAATTTTTTTCTCAATTCTTTTGCTTTTTCTATACTTGTTTCTGCAACTTTTAATTTTTTATTATAATATAATCCAAATCTTTTTGCAAATTTTTTATCACATTCAATTTCTGCATATACCAAGTATCCATATCTATTAATTTTTTGCCAAGGTTTTTTTATTATACTTGCTCTTCTTTTAAGTCTTTCAACAAGTTGTAACATAAATTTTGTTTTTACAGAACAAAAATTAAATTTTACTTTTTTCTTTTCAGCATAATTAGCAATTTTCATTGCTAATTTTCTTGAATTTTTGACAGCATAGCTATATCCAATTCTTTCAAATCCAAATTTTTTCATTTTTTCCCAGTTAGTTTCAGAAAATTCAAATTCATTTAAATTTAAAAAAATATTATTTTCACTGCAGAAATCAACAATTTCTTTAAGTTTTTCAACTTCTGCTTTATACTTTTCTTTGTTTGGCCATGGTATACATGGCATTTCTATGCCAATATTCATATTATAATTTAATGCAATAGTTATTTTTTTTGGAAGAAAATTATGGAATCTCAATTCATCTAAGCCGCATTTATTTAATAAAGCTAAAGATTTATCATTAATAAGATTTCCATAAGTATATAAATGAATATGAAAATTTTTTCCAAATTTTCTTTTTAAAAATTTTATATAAAAAATTGTTCTATTTAATTTTAATAACGGTTCTCCACCCGTTATACTTGCTCCTAATGCATTCATTTCTTTTGCTTCTTTTAAAACATCTTTTAAGTTTTTTACAGGTCTTTCATTAGCATAAATTAAATCTTTCCCTTTTCTTTCTTCAGAAATTGGGCAATACCAACAGTTTAAGTTACATTTTCCTGTAATAAATAAAACCATTTTTGCTCCTTTTAAGCATAATTTACAACCTTTTGGAAGATAATTATAAATAGAACCAAATTTATTAGCAGTTAACATTTTATTTGAATTTTAAGTTTAGAAGTCTATTAACTCTTTCTTTAACTGGTGGATGAGTAGAGAATAATTTTATTAATCCTTCAGAAGAAAAAGGATTAATTATCCATAAATTTTCTGTAGTTTCTAGGCCAATAGCTTTACTCGCAGGAATTTTTACTTGATTTTCTAATTTTAATAAAGCATTAGCCAAAGGTTTACCATCTCCTATTAATCTTGCTCCAGATTCATCAGCTAAAAATTCTCTTGTTCTTGAAATTGCTAATTGGATAAGCAAAGCTGCAAATGGAGCTATGAAGGCTATAATTATTAATGCTATTAAACTTCCAAAATTTTTTTCTCTTTCTCCATAAATTATCTGTGCTCTTGCCATCGCAGCAATAAACATTATTACTCCTGCAAGAACACTTGTGATAGTTGCTATTAATATATCTCTGTTTTTTATATGACTTATTTCATGGCTTAAAACTCCTATTAATTCATCTTTATTTAACATATCAGTCATTTTTTCTGTTACTACTATTACTCCATTTTTAGGATTTCTTCCAGTAGCAAAAGCATTTGCTATTGGGAAAGAACTTATATATACTTTTGGTGTATTTATTCCAGCTTTTTTTGCAAGTTTTTCAACTTCTTTATAGAGCCAATGATTTTTACTTAAAGGTTTTGCTCTATAGATAGTTAAAACTATTTTATCAGAAAAATAATAACTAAATAAATTCATTATAAGAACAAAAATAAAAGCTACAATTAATCCTATTTTGCCAAAAATGCTACCTATAGCTAATACTATTGCTGTCAATACTAATAGCAATAAAAATGTTTTAATGCGGTTATCCATTCAATAGAGAAAATTTTTTCTTTAAAAAATTTTTCTAATAAAAATTTGAAAAAATCTTTAAAATATTTTATTTTATATTTACATGCTTAAACCTTTTGATTGTCATTGTCATTTGGATGAAATTGAAGATAGAGATAATATTATTAAAGAATGCAAAGAAAAACTTAGTGGTTTAATTAATTGTGGTACTAATAAAGAAACCAATAAATTTACATTAAATATTATAAAAAAATATAGTTTTATTTATGGTGCAATAGGAATTCATCCAATTTACTTTGATCAACTTAGTGATGAACAATTTAATGAAGAAATATTTTTTATAGAACAAAATTTAAATAAAAAAATAGTAGCAATTGGAGAAACGGGATTAGATTTTTCTGTAATAAAAAATAAACCAAATTTTAAAATACTTAAAGAAAAACAAGAAAAATATTTTATTAATCATATTAATCTTGCTAAGCAATATGATTTACCATTAATAATTCATTCAAGATGGGCTGCAAGTAAAGTATTAGAAATATTAATAAGAGAAAAAGCTAAAAATGTTGTTTTACATTGTTTTAATGCTTCTCTACAAGATGTTAAAAAAGCTATCGATAACGGATATTTTATAAGTATTGCAACAAATATTTTATATAATGAAAATATAAAAAAATATATAGAAAAATTTGATATTGATAATTTTGTTTTAGAAACAGATAGCCCTTATTTATTTAAACCAATTAATACTCCTTTAAATATTTGGTTAGTAGTTAAAGAAATTTCTAAAATAAAAAATATAAGTGAGATAGATATAATCAAAATAACAAATAAAAATATAAAAAAAATTTTTAAAATAAATATTTAAAGTAAATTTTAAAAATTTATGATATTAAATTTTTTTATGGAAATTTTTTTGATAGCTAAATATTTTTTAATATTGCTTTTAGCTTATATTTTAGGAAGTTTAAGTTTAGGATTTTTTCTAGCTAAAATAAAAGGAATAGACTTAAGAAAGGAAGGACCAATTAAAAATATAGGTACAAGTAATGTTAGACATGTTTTAGGCTTAAAATATGCAATACCAACTGCTGTATGGGATTTTTCTAAAGGAATTATTGCAGTTATAATTGCAATAACTTTTAATTTACCAATAATCCTTGTTTGCCTTTCTGGATTATTTGCTATTATTGGCCATTGTTTTCCTTTTTATTTAAAATTTAAGGGTGGAAGAGGAGCTGCAACTGCAATTGGTTTAATCTTTTTTGGTTTTATTTCAATTATTTTAACTTCTTTTAATAAAGTTATATTGCCAATCATTATAATTTCTTTACTTAGTTTAGGATTTTTTATTTTCACAAAAGGAAAAAATTTAACTGCTATATTCTCAACAATTTTATCAATTTTATTTTTTCCTAAAATTTCTTCAAATATATTAATTCTATATACAGGACTTGTGTGGCTTAGTTTATTAGGAATTATAGCAATAAAAGAGAAAGGATTAAGAGCATGAAATTATTTTTTATAATTAATGTATAAATCTTTTACAGCTTCTCCAAAATAATTTCTTTTAACTTTTTTTCTTATTTTTTCATCTTCATCAATTATTTTATACATTTTTTTGAGATAATAATTAGACAATTTTCTTGCTTTATATCTTTCAGTTTTATTTCTTTTTCCCTTTCTTAATGTATAAATACCAATTTTAAAATAACCTTCAACAAGATATTCATCAATTTTTTCAATATTTTTAATATATTTCTCAAATTTCTTAATAGTTTCCAATCTTTTTGCTATTTCTTTCAATTTTTTTAAATTTTTTGAGTTTTTTATTATTTTTCCATAATAATCAATGATCTCCATTAGAAATATATGCCAATAAACTTAAATATTTTTGTATTTTCATCAAGCCAAGCATTTCTATTTAGTCCAGCTTTTATACAAGTTTGTTCAATGAAATCAATAACATTTAAATTATATTCTAATGCTACTTGAGGTAGCAACAAACCAATGTTATCTTTATTTTTTATTATTAATCCATGTTTTCCAATTTTAATTTCTTTTATTAATTTATTTATATCTTTTGTTTTAATTTCTTCTGTTGGAAATAAAATTGTTATTTCTATTGATATATCATTTAATTCTTCTTTTGTTAATGGCATAAATCTTGGATCATAAAAAGCTGAGAGTTTTGCTGCTTTATAAATTCCTTCCCCCAATTTAGTTTGATAAGGAAAACCTATACAACCTCTTAATTGATTTTTATTTTTTAATGTTACAAATACACCATAATTATATTTATTAAGCTCTTTTTTAATTTCTGAAATTTTCTTTAATATATTTTCATCTTGTTTAAATTCCATTTCAATAGATAATTTTGCCAATTCTTTTGCCAATTGTTTTTCTTTTTTTGTTAACATAAAAAAGAATATTTTTCAAATTTAAATAGTTTTTTATATAAACTTTAAAGTAGCAAAATTTATAAATATAAAAATTATTTTTATATATAAAAAATTTCCAAATTTCCATGAGTTCAGATTTAGAAAAAATAATTTTAGATGGAAAGAAATGGGATGAATTATCAAAGCTACATATATCTTCATATACCCCACCTGAAAAAGATATAAGTTCTAAAGCTTATATAATTTCTGAATCAGGAGTATTTGTTAAAGAAAAACAAAGAAGCAATGAAAAAGCTTTGTGGGAATTTTATATGTTATATATTTGGAATAAATTATTTAAAAAAATAAGAAGGAAAAGCGCCCATATAGGAATAAATATTAATGTTCCATATCCAATTAGTTTAGAGATAGTTGATAAAAATAAAGCTAGAATTTATATGGAATTTATTCCTGGTTTTCCTATAAAAAGATATTCTGAAAAATCTAAAAAAGAAATAGAGAAAACTATTATAAAAATAAATAATTATAAATTTAATTTGATAGAAACTATTGCATATAGTTTGGGAGTAATTTGTAAAATAAAAAAATATTTTTACTTATTTCACGGAGATATGGATTTTAGGCATATAATGTTTAATTATGAAAATTTAGAAAATCCAACAATAACTATAATTGATTTAGAAAAAGCAGCTTTTTATGATGAGATTAGAGGAGATATAGATAGGGATTTATTTACTAAAGCTATAAAAACAGAATATTATTTATGTAGGGGTAATTTAATAGAAAAATTTGAACATTTAGAGGAAATTGGAAAAATAGTAGAAGCTTTTGAGATAGGTGCTAAAACTCATATAACATCTTTAAAGAAAAGAGATCACTATTTAGAAAATATAAGAAAAAAATTTTTTAATTTATTACCTAATTTAGAGGGAAAAATAAAAGTACATGATGATTGTAAGGAAAAAATAAAACAATTTGGTAATTATAATATAAATAAATAAAAAAAATTAATTTCAAAATTTATTTCTTTATTTCTTTTAATTTTTTTATTTGGATAGATAAAATAAAAATTATAATCAAAGCCAATATAAATAAAAATATTACTAATGGTATCCACCAATTAGTTTTTAGCCAATAGATAATTCCAATTGCAGCACCAGTTATTGTTGGTGATTTTATTTTATCAGTAAATAAACCAAATATACTTGTAGAATAAATTTGTGAAGTTATTTTTTTATTTTCTTTATCCCAATTAACTTTTAGCTCTTGCCAATCACCAACAAATTTATAGATAAATAAATTTGCATCAGGAAGAATTTCATCACCATAACTAAATATTAATTCTGCTGGTAGATCAAAAGTTACTTCTGGCAATATTTTATAAGATCTAACTAAATAAACATTGTTTGGCCATGTTGGAATTATTGCAATATCTTTTATTCTGGTTATTTTTATCTCACTCCAATTTATTCTGTTCCCATTTTTATCTTTAATTACAGTTCTTACATTAATTCTTAATACAACCAATTTATCATCACTAATTATTTCTATATAATTTTCTCTTGGCTGTTTTGGAGTATATATATGGCTTGTACAATCTTGTGGACAATTAGTACTGTTTTCTCCTAGATTTATCTCACAAATTCCATTTCCACAAATATAAGTTTGATTTGTTTGATTGGTTTCTCCACCAGCACCGCCACCACCACCACCTGCTGCTTCAGAGATAACTTTAATATTTATTGCATAAATTGTTGAGTAAGGATTATTTTCACAATCATCATTACTATCTATAATAGCTTTCAATTCAACATTATCTTTTTCACTTAATCTAAAGTTTTCTTCTATATATCTTTTTTCATTTATTGATAGGTTCCCTATTTCTATGATTTTCTTCAATTTTCCTTTTTCATAAATAAAGATTTTTGAATTTAAAGCAGGATAATCCCCTTTATTAGTTATATTTGCTTTTAATGTAATTAATGATCCTTCATCAACTCTTTCACCATTTTGTAATTCATTATTTCCTTCATAAAATTTTGCTAAAATTTCAAGTTTAGCTCCTTTTATTTCAATATTTGTATTATTTTGGCTAAAATAATTATTTCCAACATTATCTTTATAATTTAATGTTGCAATTAATGTATGAGAAGCACAATATCTATTAATTATATTAAAACTTTCATTTCTTTCTTCACTTTTATTTAAATTATTTATATTTATATTTTTTATAATATTTGCAAAATTATCAAGATAAATTCTTCCATTTATATTGTATGCATTTCCATTGCCAATATTTTTTATATTTAAAATTGCTAAATTTGATGTTTCTGCAATTATATATTGAGGGATATAAAAATTAATTAATAGATTTGGTTCATCTTCATATGGTTTTATTTCTATTTCTCTAGTTACATTACAATTTGGATCTTGATATCTAACTTCTACAGTAATATTATATTTACCACCAGCACTACTATTCAAAGTCCAAGTGTAATATCCAGCCCCATTTCCATATGGAGTAAGATTTGCTGGATTATTTCCATTAATTATATTTATTTGAGATGGTAAATATAAATATATAATTCCATTTTCATTAAACATATCTATAAAAGTTAAATTGAATGGTACACCAGCTTCTAAATCATTTGGTGAATATGTAATTATTTTATTTGGATCATTACAACTATCTGCATAAGCTAAATATAAAGACATTAATATAAACATAAATAGAGAAATTACTAGATAAAATTTATTTTTTCTTTCTTTTTTCATATATTTATTTATCATTTTTTTCTATAAAAATTTTACTATTGTAAAATCGTAATATTTTTACTTGCACTATAATCATTATTTCCTGCAATAGTTGTTAATGTTTTATTTCCAGTTGAATTTGATGTTACATTCCAATTTACTAATACAAAACTTCCGGCAGGTATATTGACATGTTGTAATTGTGGCCATGGGCCAATAATTTGTAATCCTTCACTAACCTCAAGTTTTACTGGGAAATCATAAAAGTTTTTATTACTCCATGCATTTTGTAATATTGTCCTTACTATGAATGGTTGGCCAAGAGTATAATTATCATATTGAGTATATGGCCTAAATACTGAACAATCAATAACTCCACAAGCATGCCATACTTCAATATTTATTATTTGTCCATTATTTGATAAATTTGTTTCTCCAGGAAGAGGCATAGCATAAATTTGTAAAGTATGAATTTGGCTACTATTTTCTGGTGCTGTTGCTATCCATGTGAAATTTACATTTATTATTTCATTTGGTTGTATTAATGGAATTATTTTATATGCTAATACATGGCCAGTTGAGTTATATAAAGTTATATTGACATTTGTTTCATTAACATCTCCTAAATTTATAAGTTCAGCAGTAATATTTATAGAGTCATTATTATAAACAGTTGTATTCCATTTACTATAATTTATATTCTGAATAGCTATATCATGAATAACTGGAATTACATTAATGAAATGTGTTGAGCTACTTTCAGAATAATTCTCATTTCCTTCAAATATAGCTGTAACATTATAATATCCTGGATCATGATAAGTATTTATCCATACTAATGGACTATTTCCAGAAGCCATTTCACTTCCATTTAATAATATTTTTACATTTCCACTAGGAGGATTAATTAATATTGCTGTATGATTTACAGTTTCATCAGTAAATATTGTTATATCAGAATCACTTCCATTAAGTAATAGTATTATGCTAGAATTTGCTTTTAAAATTGTTAAATAATAACTTATGCTTGTAGCTGAGTGATTTTCATCTCCAGAAGAATATGCAGTAACATTATAATATCCCGCAGCTATATTTTTTATTATCTCAACATAGTTTTCATTTTGTCCAATTAAACTTCCATTCAAATATATACTTATATTTCCATAACCATATGCAGTTATATTTATTGGGTTATTATCATAGCTTGTTGTTAAATTTCCTTCAATTCCATTTAATAATAAATGTATCTCTCCAGGCATAATTGGCGTTACATTTATGAAATGAGTTTCAAAAGATGAAGTATAGTTTTGTGTTTCAGGATATAAGCATGTAATATTATATAAACCTTCATTACTATAATTCTTTAAAATTGATATTGGTGAAGGACCACTTGCAATAATTGAACTATTTTCATATATTTCTATATAACCACTTATAGGATTAATTAAATAACAACTTATATTTACACTTTCATTTACTTTTATATTTATATCATTATCATTTCCATTTAACAATAAATTGACATTACTTTGTGCTTTATTAATAATATAATCAATTAAACTTGTTGAATTAGATTGATTAATTGTATCATTGGCATACCATCTATACTCATAAATTCCTGCAGCCAAATCATCAAATGTATAATAACATAATGTATAGTTTGCTGGTAAGCTTTGATTGCATGTTGGTATATATTCATTTCCATTAAATTCAAATATAACTTTATTTACTCCATAATCATCATACCACTCAATACTGAAATTATAAGGACCAGATCCATAAATAGTAGGACTAGGTGGATTTGCAAATTCATTTTTCCAATATGGTGGTAAGTCTATAAGCATAATAATATTGAAACTTCTATTTCTCTCATTATTACTTAAATTTTGATCAATATATCCAATTAAATCAACATTAACTATAACATAATAACTTCCAATTTCATAATCGCTTGTATTGAATGTAGTTTCTGCATAATGCCATTGATTTATTATTGTTGTATAATTTGATAAAACAAATTCTTGAGTTTCATTTACTATCTTTATTATTATTCTTACATTTTCAGGATAATCTCCATAATTTTTTATTCTTGCTCTAATAGTATAATTTTTTCCATAAATTAAGTTTGCAGGATCATCAATAATTATATTTCCACTTTCACTATCAATAATTCTTATACCATTAACAGAATTGCTATAACTATCATCTACCCCAACATCATGAATAACATTTATTATAAAAGTTCTATTTTGATTTGCAAAACTACTTAGAGAGCCATCACTACATTCAACATTCCATAAATAAACATTATTTTCTAAATTTGTCAAATTAAATTCATTTATTGTTGCATTTATTGCTTGAGTATAATTTGTTTGTTGCCATTCACCACTTATATTTGTATATAAATAACAATCTAACAAATTAGTGAAATCATCTTCAACATAAAATCTCAATGTTATGTTTGTTGAATTGTGTATATATCCATCATCTGGCCAAATAAGCTCAACAATAGGAGGGTTGTTTATTGATGTATTAATTATTACTATTCTTTCTTCACTAACATTCCAATTTCCAGCTGTATCAACAGCATAAACTTTATAATTGTAAATACCATCTATTAAATTTGTTTTATTTACGCTATAAATATTTGGCATTACATTTGGTAAAGTTTCATTAACATTATTCCACTCAAGTAAAGCATAGGCTACAGCAACATTATCTATTATACTTACATTAATATAAACCCAATCTGTATTTATTATAGATCCATTTTCTGGTGTTGGAGGGATAAATTCTATTATTGGTGGATATATATCTGGAATTGTTTTATTTACTATAAAACTCCAATTTTCTATAGCAAAATTATAATTTGATCCATCAAAACACTCAACATTCCATATATAATATCCATCATTTAAATCTATATAATCATAGCTATTAATACTACCATTTTCAACTATTTGAGTTGCATCACTTTGCCATTGTCCAGAAGTATTACTAAATATATAACAAATTAAACTTGTTGCAATATCATCTGTTACATTATAAATTATAGTTACATTGCCATCAGTATCTATACTTTCATTTGGAGGAGCTATTAAGTTAATTATTGGTGGTTGATCTGGGATTGTTGTATTAACTGTGAACATAACATAATCATAACCTATATTGCCAGAAGTATCATTTGCCCATGCTTCTAGAATATGTATTCCATCACTAAATGTTTGATATATTGGATTTATGTAAGTTACATTTGGTTGATTATCAATACTATACCATATACTATCTACTCCAACATTATCATTTGCTGTTATATTTATTAATATTTCATTTGTTGTATAAGTTATGTTCAAAGGACTATGAATGGTTAGGTTTGGTGGTTCATTATCACTTGTTACAGAGAAATATACATCATCGTAACCTATATTGCCAGAGGTATCATTTGCATAAACAATTAAATAATGATTTCCTTCATTTACACTTATAGTTGTATTTTGACAATTTGGTAAACTAATATTTTGACTATAATCTAAATTATACCAACATGAATCTATTGCTATATTATCATAGACAGTATAATTTAAATCTATTATATTTGTATAGTAAGTTATATTTTCAGGACTTAAAATATTTATAGTTGGTGGTTCATTATCATAAGTTACATTTATATAAATAAATCTTTGTTCTGTTGAATTTACATTTCCACTTGTATCATTTGCATAAGCTCTAAACCAATGCCATCCATTTGATAAATTTGTTTTATTTAAATAATAAATTTTATTTTCTTCTAATATTATGTATTGTTTTTTGTATTTCCATTCAGGTATCATAGTTTCATTTTCTCCATCAAATTCAAGCCAAACAGTATGAATAGCTAAATTATCAGAAACATTTACTCTAATTAATGTGTGATTAACATTAATTATAGATCCATTTTCTGGTGTTGGAGGAATAAATGTTATGAATGGTGGTTGAGTATCTGGGATTACATAAACAAAATGAGTTGCATAAGAGCTTGTATAATTTTCATTTCCATGGAAGTAAGCTGTAAAATTATAAACTCCAGATTGATTAAATGAAGTATTATATAAAACATTCCATTCTCCACTTGCAACAGGAGTTCCATTTATGTAAAGATAAACAGTAAAATCATCTAACATTCTATTAATTTCTAAATTTTCATCTTCATTTTTATTAGTTATATGAGTTGGTGGTTGTGAATGATAGAAACCTATATTTAAACTAGCATTAGCATTAACAATATCACTTATATTTACACTTATATCTCCATTTATTCCATTTAATAGTAAAATAATATAAGTATTTGCTTTATTTACTTGAAGTAAACCAATTTTAGTTGCAGATGTATAATTTTCACTTTCGCTAATATTACAAACATATAAATAATTTCCTGCAGCTAATACAGCTATATCAGGATTAGAAACTAATTGATTATTTCTGTAAAGATTTATTTGTGCTTGATTATGATTTGCATAACAACTTACATTAGTTTGGGTTCCATAAATTACATTCCAACTTGGCAAAGCATTTAAGCTTAGATTTGTTTGAGCTTTATTAATAATTAATGTGTTCTCAACACTAGCAGAAGTATAATTTTGACTGCCAGTAGTATTACAAACATATAAATAATTTCCTGCAGCCAATTCATATGGATCTATAAAATCATAAACAATTCCATAACCACTTGTAATTAATTGATTATTTCTATATAAATTTATTAATACTTCATTATTATTAGCAGAACAACTTATATTTGCTATATCACCATAAACAATATTCCAACTTGGATAAGCTGTTAAATTTAATATAGTTTCTCCACTTAAAACTGTTAAAAATCTAGTTATAGTTTCTGAAGTATAATTTTGACTTTCAGGATAATAAAATGTATAATTATAAATACCAGCAGGTAAAATATTTATTTCAGTTGCAGGACTTCCACTAGCCACAACAGTTCCATTTCTTAATAATAAAGCATTCTCTATTCCTTGATTTATTTCCACCCAACCAGTAGCATTTGTTTGAGTACCATAAATTACTTGTAAATCATTTTCTATTCCATTTAATGCTAAATGTGCTAAAGGAGAAGCTTTATTAATTATATAAATACTTTGATTACTTGCAGAGGCATAATTTTCAGTTTCACTAACATTACAAACATATAAATATCCTGAAGGTTTTGCTGCAAGTATAATTTGCTTTCCAATTTCATCAGTTACATTAATATTATCTCTCCATAGTTCTTCATTTGCTTCTGGATTATCACAACTACAATAAGCAATAAAAGGTTGTTGATTATAATATATTGGGCTTGGAGGATTAAAACTTAAATTACAGCTTGTTGGGATTAAAACATTAATTACAGTTACATTCCATAATTTAGTAGCTATTCCTCCTTTGTTATCACTAACTATAGCTATAACTTCATGATTACCAGCATCAAAAAATCCAGGATTATAAGTAAAGTTATTAGTGTTACTAACTACTTCACCATCAAGTTTAAATTTATATGTTAATGGATCTCCATCAGGATCACTAGCTTGAACTTCAAAATATAAAGAAGAATTTTCATTAACCTCTGGTGTAAGATCAGTAGGAATATAACTTGTTATTATTGGTGGATGATTTAAGCCATTAAATATAACATAAATTTTTTGGCTTGTTACTATATTATTTCCTAGATCTTTTGCTTTTGCATAATATTCATAAACCCCTGGATTATTATGAGTAAAAGATTTTACAAATATACATGATTGTTGATTATTACAATATTTATGAGATTCTGTTCCATTTTCATAAATTTTTATCCATACTAATCCAGCATTGTTTCCAGAATCAGTAGCTATTGCAGTTATAGTTACAGTTGTATTAACATTATAGCTATCTGCAGATATGTTTATTGTTGGAGGTAAATCTTGAAATTTAGGATTTATTGGTTTATCAAGATCTTTTCTTAATTCAAATGTATAGGCAAAATTAGTAAATATTATAATTATAAATAAAAAAATCAAAAGCCAAAATAACTTTTTATTTTTTTGGACCATTTTTTTATTTTATATAAATAATCCCTTTTATTATTTCATCTCTATAATCTCCATAATCAAATTTTTCATAATTTATACAAATTCCTAAATTTTTATAGCGTGCTTTTAAATATCCATATACATTACCAATTCCTAAATCAATGCCAAATTTTTCATTATTATAATAACCTTCAATTCCATATATATTTTTGTTTACTATATTAAATATATCTTTTGTTTTTAGATTCTTATCATATAAATAATTTAAACCAAAACCAATTCCATATATTTTTTCAAATAAATTAAACTCTTTTAAATTAATTAAGTAATTTTTTATTTGAGAAGGCAAATATTGTTTAATAAATTTAATATTGTAAATATCATCCATCTCAATATTTAATTTATCCCAATTCATTTCTTGAGTTTTGTTGTTATTATTATATGTTAATTTTAAATTTCCTCCAATTTTATGGCTAATATTATTGTTGAAAATTAAAGATAATTGAGTTAGTATTTTTTTCCAATAAATGATAAAATCACTATCAAATATCCAATCTTCACTCATTTTATTATTTTTTGTTATTAATTTTTCTAAACCAATCTTTGAACTAAAATTTTGAAATTTTGAAGTTAATGTTAATATAGGATTTAAGAAATAATCCCTTTCTTTAATCTCATTTTTAATTTTATTTATTTCGCTTTGATTATAGCTAAATGGAATAGTATCAATTTGATTTTCTGTTTTTATTATAACATAACCTTCTGTATTTATTTTGTTATTAATTAATTGATCAATATTTTCATTATTTTCATAAACACCATTTACTAATGCAAAATCTATATTGTGTTCTCCAAATTTTTCTATTTTTCCTCCAGCTCCAATAGCAAGTAAAGCAAGCAAATTATTAATTTCAAAATAACTTGAAACATTAGTGTTTGTGATAGTATTTTGATTCGTTATTATTTCAACTCCATTTTCAGTTTTAGTTTCATTATATAATTCTTTATTTTCACTATAACTTATATCGTAAATGTTTGATGAATTATTAGAGATACTAAATTGGAAAGAGTTTCTTAAATTTTTT
This sequence comes from Candidatus Pacearchaeota archaeon, assembly GCA_038817835.1. Classification (GTDB taxonomy): domain Archaea; phylum Nanobdellota; class Nanobdellia; order Pacearchaeales; family JAPDKA01; genus JAWAZI01. The sequence continues at coordinate 45,266 of JAWAZI010000001.1, forward strand.
CCTTCAAATCTAAAGCAACCACCAACATTATTATTAGTAATTGTATTTTTTTGTATAGATGAAAAATATTCGTTTACTTCTCTATAATAATTTCCTCCTTCCTCTATAGATTTAAAATTTGTATTATAATTTTCTCTTGTTTTTCCTTGTTGATTTTCAAAAAATATATCACAAAAACTCCATGATAAACCAAGAGTTCCTAGATTTTTACTTCCATCAAAATTTTCTGAATTGAATTTTTCATGATTTAATAGATAAAATATCTTTAAATTGTTTATATCAAATTTATGGAAAATTTCTATTTTTTTATTTTGTAAATGATTTTCAAATTTACTAATTATTTCAGAACCATTTATATTTCCTAATAAAAATAAAGGTAAAAATAACTTGATAAATTTACTTTTTAGTGATACCATTCTAAAATTAAAATATTTATTTTTTAAACTTTTTCTTTTTATTTTATTACCAAATGATGCTAAACAATGCTAAATAGCCCTTATTAATTTACAATCCCTATTTAATTCAACAAAATGGTTAGCTTTGCCTTCTCTATAATTTTTGCATTGATTTTCATATAAATTATCTATTTCTTCTCTAGGCCAACTTGCTATATCACAAACCCAATCATCAATATGCCATTCATATAAATCAGATAGACATTGACTAACAAGATTTAATTCTTTTTTTGCTTTTTCACAAAGTTCTATGCATTTCTCTATTGCTAAATCTTTATTTGTTTCCTTTTTACAACCAAAAAATAAAACAAAAAATAACAATATTAATATTAAAAATTTTTTCATTAAAAATAAAAATTTTTGAACTAAAAAATTTTTCTATTGTGATAAAGCTGCATTAATTAAATTATCTGGCCATCCAGCATTCTTTAATTTATTTCTTATTTCTTCATCACTCATTCCTATGTTTCTTGCTTTTTTTACATAATCTATTAATTCTGATGGTAATTCTTCTTCTACTTTGATTTCAATACCTTTTCTTCTTGATAAAAGTAAGATTAAAATTACAACAATAATTATTATTAAAAGTAATATTAATCCTAAAAATGGAAGATATTGTTGTAAATTTTTTTCTTTCTTTTTTGGAACAGTTGGTGGTGCTTGTTGAACTTCACAAGCTTGAACAGTTTGAGGTTTATCATATGTTGTTCCACAATTATTTAGATCTATACATTCTCTAGTTTGAATTCCAGTATCCGGATCACAAATACTCCATTCTGAACATTGCCAATTTTCTATACATTGATATTGACAAGGTTTTGATTCTGTTGGCTTAATTAAAGATTGTAAGCAATTATAATTTCCCCCACAACCAGTTGTATTCCACCATTCAATATCAGATTGACTACAATTATTAATATCAATACATGTTCTATATTGATAATTATTTGGTTGACAATCTTCCCAATTACTACATACCCAATGAGGGAAACAATATGATGGAGCACCTCCTCCACCACCACCTCCTCCACCAGTAGCACATCTATTTCCACTGCATCCATATTCACACTCTCTAAGTGGAATATAATGATCATCTAATTTAATTTCATCTGGAGCAAGATTATTTTCTACTAATTTTTTTATTACTTCGTTATAGCTATAGCAATAAATAGAAAAACCAAAAGTAAAGTCAATAGAAGCACTTGGACATGGATCTATGATTGGATTAACAGACCCCTGCCTATTTGATGCTATGTCTGATGCTATGTTACTTGCATTTATACATTTTCCATAGGCATCTTCTCCTTTATATATTAACCAAACTTTTTTTGTTTTATTATATTCAGTATTATTTACACAAACATAATTCCAGCTACATTCAATATTTTTTATACTAACATTAGTTTCTATACTATTTATTTCTACTTCATGGATTTTAGAATAAGGTGGTGGTACACCAATAGAAAAATTTACAGGTTCCTTAGATGGTATAGATGGAGGTATTGATGGGCATGGGCATTCTCGATAGCAACTTACTTGCGTATTTCCTTGACATATTGCAAAACATGCATTTGGATAAGTTATATTATCTATTCCACATACAGGACTCCAATTAATAGCATAATTGGTACATATAGTTATATAAGGTAGATTTGGTTGGTCCTGAGGAATTTGTTGTGCCATTCTACAAATTGGATTTGAGAAATTCCATGGAGTTTCCCATCTATAAACTAATCTAAATGTTATATTAGCTTTTCCATCCCTATTTTTATCTATTAAAGGTATATTTAATTTTTCTAAATTAATAGTGTATATATTCGAGAAACCAAAACAAGAATATTTATTTATACATTGTTGTAGAGCTTCTTCATCAGAAGGAGACCAATAACATGAGGTTATATTTTTACATATACATATTTGATTTATTATATTAATTCCATCTGGACATAAAAATTCTTTTATTTGACCAGCAGAGCATGATGTTGTTGCTGTTAATTTTGCTGGTTTTTCAGATTTAGCTATGATATTTATTCGTGGTAAAGATTCACACCAAGTAAAACCCCAACCTTTTTGTGCAGGAGCTTTACCATTAACATTTCTAAAAACACCAAAACTTAAATTTCCTTTTCCAGCTTGATCACTTAAATTTATTATTTCTGCAAAAGTTAAATTTTTTACATTTATTCCTTCAACATAAATTTCAAAGGTTGCATTAACAGGAATTAAATCTTTATGTGTATTATTTTTATTTAATGAAATAAACAAATTTCCCTTTAATTTTTCTCCAGCATAATATCCTTCTTGAAGAGAAGGTTGAAATACAATATTTGCTGTTATTCCTTTATTATAAAAAGGATAAAGAAGAAAAAAGAAAAATAGATATAAAAATATTAATAAAAAAATTATTAAAACTGGGTTTATAGGAGATTTTTCTTTCATTTTAATTAAAATTTTTATAATTTTTTCTTTAAAAATTTTTGTATTAAAAATTTAAAAAATTCAAAGTATTATTTTTTTGATGAGTTTTAAAAAATTTAATAAAATATGTAATGATATAAAAAAAGTTAAAATTCAAGGTGCAGAAAATATTGCAAAAGCAGTTTTAGAGGCATTAAAAATAAAAAATGATAAAAATGCAATAAAGAAATTAATCTCTTTAAGGCCAACAGAACCTGCAGTAAGAAACACAATCGCAAAAATTTTAGAAAAAATAGAAAAAGGTTTAAGTTGGGAAAAAGCTATAGAAGAAATGAAGGAATATTTTGAAATATCAGATAAAAAAATTTGTGAATATGGAGAAAGAATTATAGAAAATAATTCTATTATTTATACTCACTGTCATAGTTCTACAGTTGAAAAAACTTTAAAGTTTGCAAAAAAATTAGGAAAAAATTTTACTGTTTATATTACAGAAACAAGACCTTTATTTCAAGGTAGAATCACTGCAGAAAATTTAGCAAAAGCAGGAATAAAAGTTGTTTTAGGGGTTGATAGCAATGCATTTAATTTTTTAAAAAAAGCAGATATGTTTTTATTTGGAGCAGATGCTATAACAAGTGAAGGAGATATAATAAATAAAATTGGTACAGCTATGTTTACAGAAATTGCTCAAAAATTAAATGTTCCCTGTTATTGTTTAAGTTTGAGTATAAAATATGATCCTATAACTAGATATGGCTATCAAGAAGAAATAGAACAAAGACCAGCAAAAGAAATTTGGAATAAAAAAATTAAAAATTTAAAAATAGTAAATCCAGCTTTTGAGATTGTTAAAGCAAAAAATATTAATGCTATTATTAGTGAATATGGTATTTTAGCTCCAACAGCTTTTGTAGAAATAGCAAATAAAGAATTTGATATTAAAAAGTTAACATCTTTAAAAAATGGTTTATGGAGGATATAAATTTATAGAGAAAAAATACAATCTAAGAGAAACAGATTTAATTGCTTTATTTTATGTTGATCCTGCCAAAGGGATTAGTTTCGAGAAAGCACTAGAAGCAATAGCATCTGAAAGCTCGGTTGGAACATGGACAAAATTAAAAACAATACAAGAGAAAAAGCAAAACAAATTAAAAGCAAAAGTTTTTTGGTATGACAAAAAAAAGAAACTATGTAAAATTGCTTATCCTATAGAACTTTTTGAATTATCTAATATACCACAATTGCTTAGTAGTGTTGCAGGAAATATTTTTGGTATTAAAGCAGTAGAAAATTTAAAACTTCTTGATATTAAGTTACCAAAAATTTATATTAAATCTTTTGAAGGACCTGAATTTGGAATTATTGGAGTTAGAAATTTATTTAATGTTAGAGATAGACCATTACTTGGGAGTATAATAAAACCTAAATTAGGTTTAAATGCTAGTGAACATGCTAAATTAGCTTATAAAGTTTGGGTTGGAGGGGTAGATATAATTAAAGATGATGAAAATTTAACTAATCAACCTTTCAATAAATTTGAGGAAAGAATTATTAGAAGCTTAGAAGCAAGAGATAAAGCTATAAATGAAACAGGAGAAAGGAAAGAATATATGCCAAATATAACAGGACCTATAGATTTAATGATGGAAAGAGCCGAATTTGTAAAAAATCAAGGAGGAAATTATGTTATGGTAGATGTTGTTACTGTTGGATTTTCTGCTTTACAGTTTTTAAGAAAAATAACAGGAAAATTAAAACTTGTTATACATGCTCATAGAGCAATGCATGCAGCTTTTACTAGAAAAAAGAATCATGGTATAAGTATGCTTGTTTTAGCAAAACTTTTAAGGCTTGTTGGTGTTGATCAATTACATATTGGCACTATAGTAGGAAAGATGGAAGGTTCAAAAGAAGAAGTTTTAGAAATAAAAAAAGAAATTGAAAAAGAAATTATTGATGAAAATATTAAAGCTAAAGTTTTATCTCAATTTTGGTATAATATAAAACCTGTTTTTCCTGTTGCTTCAGGTGGATTACATCCAGGTGTAGTTGAAGATTTAGTTAGATATTTTGGTAAAGATATCATAATTCAAATGGGAGGCGGCATTCACGGACATCCAAAAGGAGCTTTATATGGGGCAATTGCCGCTAGACAAGCAATAGATGCTATAATGAAAGGAATAAAAATTAAAGAATATGCAAAAACACATAGGGAGCTTAGTATAGCTTTAAAAAAATGGGGAAAGAAAAGAGTAAAATAAATAAATCAAAAATATTTTTTATTGATTTTGATGGAACTCTTGTTGATAGTTGTGAAGCTCATTTAAGATCATTTAATGAAATATTTTTGAATAATAATTTGCCACCAATATATTATTATAAATTTATAAAAATTTTTGGTTTAAGAACAGAGAAAATAATAAAAAAATTATTTCCAAAATTAAATGATAATAAAATAAAGAAGTTAAGAAATGAAAAAAAGAAAATATTTTTAAAGAAATATTATAAACTAGTAAAAATTTTTCCAAATGTTAATTCAACTCTAAAAAAATTGAAGGAAGACTGTTTTTTAATTTTATTTACAAATTCTTCTCGAGAAGAAATTAAAAAAATAGCAAAATATACAAAATTAAGATTGGATTATTTTGATATGATTATAAAAAAAGAAGAAATCAATAAAATAAAAAATAAAATTGGAAAAAATAAAGAGAAATTTATTGTTGGGGATAGTTTTGTTGATATTTTATATGCAAAAAAAATTAAAGCTGAATCGATAATTGTGATGAATAAAGATAATAAAAAAATTTTAGATGAAATAAAAAAATATAAACCAAATTATATTATAAAAAGTTTTGAGGATATATTAAAAATATCAAAATAATAACAAAATTTTAGAAACTGTAAATTTCTTTTAATTTTTTTTCTAATTCATGATAAATTTGCTTAGGATTTTTATTTTCTTCCTTTGCTTTTTCTATGCTAACTTTGCTTAATATTTTTTCTATTACATTTAATTTATATCCTTTCTCTTTTTTTCTTGATATTGTAAACTTATTGCCTTTATAATTTAAAATTGGTTCTCCAGATTTTGTTAATCCTTCATATTCTATTTCTAATAATTCTAAAATTTTTTTTAATTTTTCTTCAGAAATAAATTTTGGCATAAAAATTATAAACATAAAAATTTTAAAATTTTATGTCACTAATTACAGGTGCGAGGCAAATTGTAATTATAACTACAAGAGCAAAAATAAAAAACAAACTCAAGGATAATGCTATAACCATAGCTTGGCATAGCCAATTAAGTTTTGATCCATATCTTTATGGCATAATTATAGGAAAAACTAGATATAGTTATGAATTAATAAATAAAAGTAAAATTTTTTGTGTTAATTTTATATCCTCAAAATTGAAAGATTTAGCTTTATTTTTTGGGAGAACTTCTGGAAGAAATATTAATAAATTGGAAAAAGTTGATGTTGAAAAATGTAAAAAAATTGATTGTTTAAAATTAAAAAATGCTTTAGCATGGCTTGAATGTAAAGTTATTAAAAAAATAGATATTGGGGATCATTGCCTATTTGTTGGAGAAGTTTTGAGTGAGGAAATAAATAAAAATTATAAAATTGAAAGAGAAAAAAGGATTTTTCATGTTTATGGTAATTTTTTTAAAATATTTTAATTAATTTTTAAAAAAGAGGCGAAATGAGAATAAATATTTTAATTGCAGGTGAAGCCGGGCAAGGAATTGACAAATTATCAGATTTAATTTGTAAAATTATAGCTAGTAGAGGCTTATATGTTTTTAATTATAAAGATTATCAAAGCTTGATAACTGGTGGTATAAATTTTAATGTTATAAATATAAGTAACCAAAAAAATTTTTGCTATGATAAAAAATACGATTTTGCAATATTTTTAGATAAAAAACTAATTAATTTATTTTTGAAAGATATAAAATATAAAGCTATAATAATTGGAGAAAAAGGAATAAAAGATGAAATAAAATCAAAAAGATATAAATTTATTGAGGTTGATGTTGATAATTTAATAAAGAAATATAATCTAAAAAAAATAGTAAAGAATACTATTTTTCTTGGAATTATAGCAAAAATATTTGGATTTGATAAGGATTGTTTCAAAATAGTTCAAGATAATTTTGAAACTTTAATTAAAGATAATACTTTAGCATTTGAGATAGGTTATAATTATGAAAATAAGATTAAATTTAAATTACCAAAATATAAAAGGAATATATTTTATTTTAAAGGAAATGAAGCAATAGCAAAAGCATTCGAGGAAACTATAGATATATATTTTGCATATCCTATGACTCCTTCAACATCCCTTTTACATAATTTAGCAAAAGATAAAATATTTACATTCCAGCTAGAAAGTGAGATAGCAGTTATAAATGCTGCTTTAGGAGCCAGCTTTGCTGGAAAAAGAGTTGCTGTAGGTACTAGTGGTGGAGGATTTGCTCTAATGAATGAAGCTTTGAGTTTAGCTGGAATGGCAGAATTACCTATAGTTATTTATGTTGCTATGCGTTATGGCCCATCAACAGGTGCTCCTACTTATAGTAGCCAGGGAGATTTGAAATATATTATTAATGCTGGCCATGGAGAATTTGCAAAAGTTGTTTTAAGTTTAGATGGAAATAATATTTTTCAACAAGTTATAAATGCTGTATATTTGGCTTATACTTATAGAATCCCAGTTATTTTAATTGGAGATAAAATAATTGCAGAAAGCGGATATAGTTTTAATGAAGCAGAAATAAAGAAATTTATAAATAATGCAAAAAAAATAAGAGAAAGATTAGAAAAACAAAATAAAAAACTGAAGAAAAATAATAAATTAATAAAAAATTATCCATTCAATAATCCATTTTTTATTCTGCCTAAACTAGGAGAGCATATATTCAAAGTTACAAGTTACGAACATGATGAATATGGTTTTAATAAGGATGATGTAGAAACTATTAAAAAAATGGGAAAAAGAAGAAAAGAGAGAATCGAAAGAATAAATAAAATAATAAAAAATGGTTATAGTATTTATGGAAATAAAAATTCTAAAAATTTATTGATTGCTTACGGAAGTGTTGCAAATAGCCTTATAGAATTTTCAAAAAATAAAAATTTTAAAGTTATTGCAATAAATTGTTTAAAGCCTTTTCCTGATATAAGCAAAGAAATAAAAAAAGCAAAAAAAGTTTTTGTATTTGAAGATTCATTAACATGTCAGCTTGCAGATTTAATTAAAGAAAATTGTTGTATAGAAATAAAAAATAAAATAACTAATCATACTGGTAGAATTTGGCTTGTAGAAGATATTGAAAATATGTTAAAATGGAAGAAAATTTAAAAAGTAAAGAGAAAATTACATGGTGTCCAGGATGTACTAATTTTTTTATTCTTAATGCTTTTGAAAAAGCATTGAATGAATTAATTAAGCAAGGAATGAAAAAAGAAGAATTTGTTTATGTTAGTGGTATTGGTTGTCATGGAAAAATTCATGATTATTTGAATATTTCAAGTTTTAATGCTTTGCATGGAAGAGTATTGCCAGTAATTTTTGGAATAAAAATTGCGAATCCTAAATTAAAGGTTATTGGTTTTGCTGGAGATGGAGATGTATATAATGAAGGAATAGAACATTTAATACATATGGCAAAATATAATATTGATTGTACTTATGTTATTCATGATAATCAAATATTTGCTTTGACTGTTGGTCAACCAACTGCAACAACACAAAAAGGATTAAAAAGTAAAAGTTTTAAGAAAGTTGTGCAAGATACACCATTAAACCCAATTAAATTAATGTTAAGTCTTGATACAAGTTTTGTTGCTAGAGCTTATGCTTTAGAACATGAACATTTGAAAGATATATTAAAAAAAGCAATAATGCATAAAGGTTTTAGCTTTGTTGAAGTTTTGCAGCCATGTATTGTTTTTAATGATACGAGAGAATTTATAGGTAATAGAATTTATAAGCTAGAAGAAGAAAATCATGATGTTAATGATTTTAATCAAGCATGGAAAAAAGCTGAAGAATGGAATTATTGTTATGATGATTCGAGAATTCCTATAGGAATTTTTTATATAAAACAAAAAGAAACTTTTGAAGAAAAATATTTAAAATGAATCTTAAGGAAAGATTAAAACAACCACAATGTCAAATTGGTAGTAAAGGTTTTTGTTGTAAAAATTGTTTATTTGGACCATGTTTATTAATTAATGAAAAAAGTAAAGGTGTTTGTGGAGCAAATCAAGAATTAGTTATAAGTAGAAATCTATTAAGATTTATAGCTAGTGGAACAGCAAATCATTGTGGTCATGCATTACATATGTTAAATGCAATAAATGAAAAATTTCCAATAAACTATATAGAGAATAAATCTCCAAAATATTTGCAAAATTTATGGAAAAAACTTGGAATATTACCAAAAGTTGGTTATGAACATTTCAAAGATATAAGCGAATCTCTTCATATGAGTAGTTTTGGAGTTTCATCTGATTATAAGCAATTATTATTAAATTGTTTAAAATTAGGAATAATTGATGGTTATTATGGATTATATCTATCTACAGAACTAGAAGAAAGAATATATGGAAAACCAAAAGTTAGAGAAGCTTTTGTTGATTTGGGAGTTATAAACAAAGATAAAGTAAATATAGCTATTCATGGACACTTACCTATATTTGCTGAAGCAATAACAAAAGAATCGAGAAAATATAAAGATATTAATATTATAGGCGTTTGCTGTAGTGGAGCTTTTTTATTATCAAAACTTGGAATACCACAAGCAGCTAATATAATACTGCAAGAAGATGTTATTAACACTGGCTTAATTGAAGTTATGGCTGTTGATCTTCAATGTGTAATGCCATCCTTATCTGATTTAATTGAATGTTTTCATACAAAATTAATAACAACTAATGAATTAGCAATGATGAAAAATGCTATTCATATGTCAATAAAAACAATAAAAGATGCGAAAATAGTTGCAAAAAAAATAATAAAAATTGCAAGAAATAATAAAAAAAATAGAAATAAAATATATGAAAAAAAATTTGAAGAAATAAAAAATAGAAAAGTAAAAGCTGTAGTTGGTTTTGATGAAAGAATATGGAAAAATATTAATAATAGATTAAAAGATAAAAAAATTAAAGGAGTTTTAGCTTTTATTGGTTGCGTAAATGCTAGATGTAATGAAAAAGAATGGATAAAAATAATAAATGAACTAAAAAAAGATTATGTAATTTTAACTACAGGTTGTATGGCTTTTGAGCTAGCAAAAAATGGATTACTTGATGGGAAAAATATTTTTCATTTAGGAAGTTGTGTTAATAATTCAAGAATTGCAGAAATTTTTAAAAATATAGCAAATGCAAATAAAGTTAAAATTACAGATATGCCATTTCTTGTTTCTGCCCCAATGCCAATAACAGAAAAATGCTTTGCAATAGGTTTTTTCTTTGCTTCTTTGGGTGTAGATGTACATTTTGGTTATAATACTATTTTGAGAAGTAATAAAAATATAAAAAATTTCTTGGAAAAATCATTAAAAAAATATTTTCACTCAAAAATATTTTTGGAGGAGAATGCATCAAATTTTAAAGAAAATTTAAAATTTAGTTTTTAATCTATCAATACAAGATTTTTACCTAATTGTTTTGCTTTATATAATAATTTATCTGTTCTTTCTATAAAATGATTTAATTTCTCATTTTCTTTTATTTCTGCAACACCAAAGCTTGCAGTTATAAATCTTTTTGATTTTCTTGCATAATAAAAATTTTCTATTTCTTGTCTTATAACTTCAGCAATTTCTTTTGCAATATCTAGTGATGCCTCTATAATTATTGCAAATTCTTCACCACCATATCTACATGCATAATATTTTATATTATATTTTTCATACTTACTTAGAATATCTTTTACAGTTGATCCGATTTCCTTTAATAAATCATCTCCTGCGAGATGGCCATAAACATCATTATAATTTTTAAAATAATCAATATCAAACATTATTAATGATATTTTCTTTTTTTCTTTTATTAATTCTTCTAATTTATCGATAAAAAATGATTTATTATATAAGCCAGTTAAACTATCAATAATTGCTTTTTTACTTTCTTTTTCATATAGTTTTGCATAAAGTTTTGTAACTTTTTTTTCTTTTTCTTCTAATTCTTTTTTCATTTTTATTTTTTCTATTCCTATTGCTGTAAGATTTGCAATACTACTAACTAATCTTAAATCAAATTTACTAAATCCATCTAATTTTTGGAATAAGAATATTGCACCTATAATATCAGAATATAACATTAAACTTACAACAAGAATATTTTTTATATTAAATTTTCTTAACCTTTTATGTTTTTTTGTATTATTTATTATTATTGCTCCACCTTTTCTCATTACATCACTTGCAATTTCAAGTAATAAATCTCTAAAATCTTCTTTAATTTCTCTTGCTAAAATTTCATAATATTTTATATTTAAATTATCATTATCTTTCAAAACAAAAAATACATATTTAGATTTTATATTAAATTTAATTAAATCGCTAACCTTTGAAAGAAATATATCTAAATTATCAGTACTTCCCATTATTTTATATAAATCTCTAAGTACTTTGATTTCTTTTTGACTATATTCAAAAATTTTTTCTTTATTCATTTTTACTTCTCTATAGTTATAACTTTTAAGTTTTTGTTATTTAAAAATTTTTCGTTATAACTTATATATCTTATTAATTTCTTTTTCTAGTATTTTTATTTCATTAAGAATTTTTTCAGCTTCATTAGCTAATAAAGATTTAGAGAAATATAACTCATCAATCCTTTTTTCTAGAATTTCTTTTGCTTCATCTATTGTTGTTTCTATAACAATACCTTGCCCCAAATTAACAAAAACTTTATCTTTATCTTTTATTTCAGCTTTTACAAAAATACCTTCTCCAACATTTGCTAAAATTTCTTTTTCTTTATTATATTTCATTTCATCTAAATTAATTTTTATATTTGTTATTTCCAAAATACTTTGGTCAATCATTTTGTATTGTTCTTCAATTTTTCTCAATTCTTGATCAAGTAAAAGAAGTTTCAAACTTTTATCTTCTATTTCTTTTTTTAATTTTTCTTCACTTTTCTTTTTTTCCATTTTTCTTCTTTTTTCTTTCTTCTAATTTTTTAATTTTTTCAAATTTTTCTTTACTTATAATACCTTCATCAACTAAAGCTTTAATTATTTTTTCTTTATTAGTTTTTTCGTCAATTTTTATAACTTTATCTAAAAACTTCAAATGATTTATATTGCATTTTCTTCTCTTTACTAAACCATCAATTAAAACATATTTATCATCTATTACATCAATTATTACACATGGTTTATTTCTTTCTTTTCCTGCAGTTTTTATGCAGATTCTACCTTTTTGTATTATGCTCATTTTATTTTAAATATTAATATATTTTTAAAATCTTTCTTAGCAAAATACTAAAAATTAAACCAAAAAATATGTAACATAAAAGCCATCCTGCTCCATTCCCAATAATTGGGAGGTTATATTTCCAATCAATTATATTTCCAATTTTTGCTTCTGTATATGCATATCTTAAAAATAAAAAAACTAATATCAAAGGAAAAAATGTTATTAATGTAGGATTCAATGTCGATTTCATTAACTCTAAGTTAATTTCCATCATTTTTTTATTTATTTCTTTTAATTTTTCATTATTGTTTTCTTTTGCAGCTTTTTTTATTTCACTTTGCAATTCTTTTTGTTTTTCTTTTAATTTTTTTATCTTGTTTTGATCTGTAAATTTTTTATAAATTAATAGCTGTAAAAATGTTACAATAAAAGAAATTAAAATTATACTTATTAATCCCTTAGGTAAACCAAAAATACTAAAACCAATAAAATCTTTTAGTTCCATAATTTTTAAATAAATAATTTTTTAAAAATTTACTTCTCCACCATTTTTCCAAATTCTTTTAGCATTGCTTTTCCTTTTTCTTCTTCTAGCAATTCCTTTAATTTTTTTCCTTTTCTTATTTTATTCATTGTTAAATATTCTAATATAGATGAACTAAAGAAAAATAAAACAATTATAAAAAAAGCAAGAATAGGACTTATTTTATAAAAAAATTCTATAATTTTAGCTAATCCAATTTGAAAAAGAAGAAATGGTAAAAAGATAGAAATTAAAAAAATAATAAAAGAAGGAAAATTAGAAATATCTTTTAATATTCTATAAAACCAAATAACAAAGCATATAAAAACAATACCACAAAGAGCTAAAAAATTTATATCATTTAAAGTAGTATTAAATAAAGCAACCAAAATTTTTTCAATTAATAATAATACATTTTGATCCATAAAAATATAATAAAAATAATATTAAAAAATTTTCAAGATTAAAATTTTATTTTTTATTTTTTTGTCAGCTGTTGGAATTGTTCTAATTTTTGCCATGCTTCCGCAGGACCCGTAGCTCCTCTTAATGCTTGTGCCCTTACTTTTCTTCTCATTGCCCATAAATAAGCTTTAGTAGAACCCCAAGAAAGCAATATGAAAATAACAAAAGCTGCAATTATTTCAGAAACAACAGCAACTACACCCATTGTAGAAGCAAGACTAAGTAAAAATCTTGCTATTGCTATCAATCCCCTACTCAAAGCAATTAATAAGCTTAAACCAAAACTAATTATATAAACTGTTCTTCTAGAAAAAAATGGGGCTGTTAATGTTAAAATATCTACAAAAGCAAACATAAAAATTAAGAAAAGCAAAACAAAAATTATAACATGACCAACTGTTGTTAGTTCTGTAAATCCAAACAACCAATCGAAAGGTTTAATTGGTCCTACAGGATAATCAAGAACAGATTTGGGCTCTTGTGCAATAACAAAAGGTATAAAAATTAATGAAAGTAAAAAATAAATTAAAATAAAATTTTTAATATTTTTTTCCATAATAAGATAAAAAAATTTTATTTAAAAATTTTTTGATTTGTTTTTACTCCAAAACTTTTCAATAAAAATAAGATAAAGATTATAACTAAAATTATTGATAAAGCTATAGCAAATCCTCCTGAGATGAATTGTAAAATTTTTATTGCTAAAGCCCTTATATAACCTAATTGTAAACCTATTAAAGTAATTATTAAAGCAATAATAGCTGCCATCCATCTTCCGAATATTTTTATTCTAATAAATACATCAAAAATAATTACAAATATTATAATAATCAAAATAGCTATAAGTATATTTTGAGTTAAATTTTCTCCAAGAATCTCTGCTAAAACCATTTTAAAATTTAAGGTTGTGGATAGAAAAATTTTTTTCCTTCATAATTTGTTAATTTTACTATATTTTCTTTTATTTCATAACATTTTGGTATACAAGGAACTTTTCCACCACCACCAGGAGCATCTATAACAGGAGTTGGTATAGCTAATCCCGAGATCCAACCTCTCAATTTTTTATAAATTTCTTCTAAAACTTCAACTCTAGTTCTAAAATGATTAATCCCTTTTACAGGATCACATTGATAAAGATAATATGGTTTAACTCTTATATATAATAATTTAGTAAATAATTGTTTCAAAGTTTCTGCATCATCGTTAACTCCTTTCAATAAAACTGTTTGGTTTCCCAAAACTATTCCTGCATCCACAAGTAAATTACAAGCTTTAGAACTTTCTTCAGTAATTTCTTTTGGATGATTGAAATGAACATTAATATATAATGGTTTATATTTTTTTAGCATATTTATAAGTTCTTGATTTATTCTCTGTGGATATGTTACAGGTACCCGAGTACCGATTCTTATTATACCTTCCCTTTTATTTATTATAGAATAAACTCTATCTAAAATTGATTCTAATTTTGATTTTGATAGCATAAAAGGATCACCACCAGAAATTATAACGTCATTTATTTCTTCATGTTGGCTAATATATTCTATTCCCCTTTCTATATCTTTTTCACTTAATGGCCTCTTTGGATCACCAACTTTTCTTTTTCTAGTACAAAATCTACAGTAAGTTGCACATTGATTTGAAACTAAAAAAAGAACCCTGTTTGGATATCTATGAGTTATTCCTTTTGGAACATTTTTTCTTAATTGTCTTTCAGGTTCTTCATGTAGAGGATCTTCTTCAACTCCAGGAACATTTTGTAATTTTTCATCAATTTCTTCTATAGATGGTATACATTGCTTATATATAGCATCTCCTTTTTTTTCAATTAAATTAAAATAATATCTTGTAACTCTAACTGGATAAATAGAATCGATTTTTTTTAATTCATCAAGACTAATACTAAATCTATTTGCAATTTCTTCTAAACTTACAAAATCTGAACGAGAATATTGGGGCGAGCTTTCTTCTTCCATCTTCTTGTTATTTTTTATACTATTAAATATCACAATTTAAAAATTTTTTTTCACTTTTTTACATATAATATAATTCAAGTTTTTTGATTAATAATTTTTTCGACGAAATTTTAATATAAAAAAATTTTTAAAGAAATAAGAATAAGGATGTTATGGGAACAATAATAAATAAAAAATTAAAGAAGAAAAAACAATTTAGGTGGAGTAGTAAGCATTATAAAAGAAGAATGCTTCAACTTGATAAAAAAGCAGATCCTTTAGAAGGGGTTCATCAAGCAAGAGGTATAGTTTTAGAAAAAGTTCAACTTGAAGCAAGACAGCCAAATTCTGCAATGAGAAAATGTGTAAAAGTACAATTATTAAAAAATAATAAAATAATTACGGCTTTTGCTCCTGGTGATGGGGCTATAAAACTTATTAATGAACATGATGAAGTTATTGTTGAAAAAATTGGGGGAAAACAAGGAAGAGCAAAAGGTGATATTCCTGGAGTTAGATTTCAAGTTATAAAAGTTAATGATCAAAGTTTAGAAGCTTTAAGACAAGGTAAAATAGAAAAAGCAAGAAGATAAAATGGAATTTAAGTTATTTGATTTATGGCCACAAACTAACATCACTATCAATGATCCTGGATTAAAAAAATATATAATTCTTGATCCTAAACTATTCCCTAGAAGTAAAGGTAGACTTGCTAAGAAAAAATTTGGAAAGGCAAAAATGCATATAGTTGAGAGACTCATCAATCAACTTCAAGTTCCTGGACATAGAGGAAAAAAACATAAGATAATTACAGAATGGGCTACAGGAAAATATAACAAAAAAGTAAAAATAGTAATTAAAGCTTTCAAAATTATTGAAGAAAAAACAAAGCAAAACCCATTACAAGTTTTTATAAATGCAATTGAAAATTCTGCACCAAGGGATGAGATAACAACTATAGAATATGGTGGTGCAAGATATCCAATTGCTGTTGATATAAGTCCCTTAAGAAGATTAGCTTTAGCAATAAGGCATATTGTTTGGGGAGCATACGATAAAAGTTTTAATAAAAAATTAAAAATACATGAAGCACTAGCAGAAGAAATTTTATTAGCTAGTAAAAATAGTATGGAGAGTTATGCAATAAAAAGAAAAACAGAAATAGAGAAGCAAGCTGATTCTGCAAGATAAAAATAAATCTCTATAAAATAGTAACATTTTTAAATATTAAAGATATATTATTTAATGAGTTTAGATGAAAGAATTTTTAATTCTGAAATTTTTTTGATATGTTCTAAAATAAAAGATATCAATAAAAAAAATAAAATAAAAAGTATCGAGATACTTTTAAATGAAAAAGATAATTTCAAGGAAATAGAAATAAATATTTATTATAATAATGAATCTTTTAATAAAGTTGTAAGAATAAAATATGAAAATAAAAATTTTATTGATGATTTTAAGAAAAAATTTGAATATTATACTGAAAAATTAGGTATGAAGCTTAATCTAATAAAAGAGGAGGAAAGAAAATTAATATATTCACCATAATTTTTGGAAGGAAAGATTTTTAAATAAATTTTGATAAATTATATTTAAATTAAATTTAAATTAATTTAAAAAATGGCAGAAAAACCAAATTTAAATGTAGTATTTGTTGGACATGTTGATCATGGAAAATCTACTACAGTTGGTAGAATACTTTATGAAATTGGAGTGTTTAGCGAACAAGAATTAAAAAAAATGAAAGAGGTTGCAGAAAAACTTGGAAAAGCAGGTTTTGAATTTGCTTTTGTTATGGATAGATTAAAAGAAGAAAGAGAGAGAGGTTTAACAATTGATTTAGCTTATAGAAAAATTATAACTAAGAAATATCAAATAACAATCATTGATGCACCTGGCCATAAAGACTTTGTTAAAAATATGATTACTGGAGCAAGTCAAGCTGATGCAGCATTTTTAGTTGTAGCTGCAAGTGAAGGAGTTATGCCACAAACTAAAGAGCATATACTTTTATGTAAAACTATGGGTGTTGATCAGATGGCAGTTATAATAAATAAGATGGATGTAGTAAATTATGATGAGAAAAAATTTAATGAAGTAAAAGCTGCAGTATCAAAAGAACTTCAAATAGCAGGATATAAGCTTGATAAAATCAATTTTATTCCAGCAAGTTCATATTATGGAGAGAATGTAACAAAGAAAAGTGAAAAAATGCCATGGTATAAGGGGCCATGTGTTTTAGAACAATTTGATTTATTTGAAGAACCAAAGAAACCAGTAGATATGCCATTAAGAATGCCTATACAAGAAGTTTATAGTATAACTGGTGTTGGGACTGTTCCTGTAGGAAAAATAGTAACAGGAAAAATGAAACCTGGAGATAAGGTTATTGTTCTACCAGCAAGAACTGGAAAAGGAATAGTTGGAGAAGTTAAAACCATAGAAATGCATCATCAACAATTGAATGAAGCTATTGCTGGTGATAATATAGGAGTAAATATTAGAGGAGTAGGAAAACAAGATATTGATAGAGGAGATGTAATTGCCCATGTTGATAATCCACCAAGTGTAGTTGAAGAATTTATAGCACAAATTATTGTAATAAATCATCCAACAGTAATTGCAGTTGGATATACTCCTGTTTTACATGTACATACAGCTCAAGTTCCAGTAAGATTTGAAGCATTATTGAAGAAAATAGATCCAAGAACAGGATCTGTATTGCAAGAAAATCCAGAATTTTTGAGGAATGGTGATATAGCTATAGTAAAACTTAAACCAATAAAACCATTAGTAATAGAAACTCAAAAAACAAATCCATATATGAGTAGATTTGCGATAAGAGATGCTGGAAGGACAGTAGCTGCAGGAATGTGTATAGAAATAACACCTAAAAAATAATTTTATTCTTCTTTCATCTTTATTTCTATATTTACACTTCTTGGTATATGAAGATGAATAATATGATGTAATAATTTTTCATCTACCGGTACATCGATAAGTCTTTTATATACTCTCATTTCAAATCTATCATAAGTTTCAGTCCCATTTCCACAAGGACTTCTTCTAACTACAACTTTAAATCTTTTTGTTGGTAAAGGAACAGGCCCTCTAATAACTATTCCTTGTTTTTTTGCTATTTCCTTTATAGCTTCAACTACTTCATTTAAATCATCAATATTTACACTTGCAAGTTTTATTCTTGCTATCATCTTTTATTTATATAGTTAAAATTTTTTAAATTTTTTCTTTAATTTCTATTTCGATTTTTGGTTTACATGGAATTTTTGGGAATATCATTCTATAAATATTTTTAACAATATCTACATATTGTTTATTTGTTGCAACTAAAAATACAGGTTTACCTGGCTTTACTACAGCAGCATTACCAACTACAGAACCAAAAGCAAGTTGCATTCCAGTTTGTAATCTGTCTGCTCCAGCTCCAGTTAACATTTTATTTTCTCTTAATACTTGATGTGGATAAACCATTAAAGAAAAATAAAAATTATTTTTTCCAATTTTCTTTTCTAAATGTCTTAAAATTGTTTTTCTTGCAGCTTCTAAAGCATTTTCTCTAATTTGAACATGTTTAGTACTTTTTAACCAAATATAGCAATTAAATTTTTTTTTGTTAAAATCTTCAACGTTTCCCATTACAAATTTTCCTATTTTTGTAGGTAACCAACCCTTTATATAGTTTAATTCTCTTTTTTTACTTTTTCTAGTATAAGCAGGGCTTCTTGGATGTGTAAATGGTGTTGCTCTTTTTATTACCATTTTAACCTATAATTTTAACTTTACTTCCTAATACTTGTCCAGGCAAACCTTTATTAAAATGAGCAAGTAAAGTAGTTTTATTTCCATGAAATCTCTTTATAATTCCTTCTATTATTTTTTTCTTTTTTCCTTTACTTTCCCAAATAACTTTCTTTCCAATTAATTTTTTTAATTCTTCTTTGCTTAATCCTTCTACAACTAATAAAAATTGTCTAGGCCTATAAGTATGTTTTCCTCTTCTAAAATTTGCAACTATTGCTTCAATTTCCATAACTTTATTTTTATTTAAACTTTTTAAATTTTTTTTAATTTAATAAAAATGAAAATTGCAATAATCTCTGATATTCATAGCAATTTTATAGCTTTAAAAGAAGTTTTAAGAAAAATTAAGAAAAAGAAAATAAAGAAAATATTTTGTGCTGGTGATATAATAGGGTATGCAAGTATGCCAAATGAATGTATAAAAGAATTAATAAAAAATAATATAAAAAGTATTTATGGCAATCACGAATTTGTTTTATTAAATTTTCAATATGCTAATTTGCTAAATTATCAAGCTTTAAAAGCTTTAATATGGCATAAAGAAAATTTAGAAAATTTTGCTTGGAGATGGATAAAAAAATTAAAAGAAAAATTAATTTTAAAAATAGGAAGTAAAAAAATAATGATTTTTCATGGGAGTCCTGAAAATTGTTTTGAATATATTTGGCCAGACACTTCAAAAGAAATTTTTGAATATTGGTTAAAAAAATATAATGTTGATATTTTAATTTTTGGTCATACTCATATTCCTTTCATAAAAAATATTAATTCTAAGCTTGTAATAAATCCTGGCTCTATTGGACAACCAAGAGATGGAAATAATAAAGCAAGTTTTTGTATAATTGATTTAGAAAATTTAGAAGCAAAAATATTTAGAAAAATTTATGATATAAATAAAATAGCAGAAGATATAAAACAAAAAGGACTTCCAAGAATTTTTGCAGATAGGCTTTATTTAGGGAAATAATTATTTTTTCTTTTTTTCATAATTTTTAATAGCATTTAATAATGCTTCTCTTCCTAAGAGAGAGCAATGAAATTTTTCTTTTGGTAAACCACCTAGGGCTTTAACAATTTTATTATTATTTATTTTTTTTGCTTCATCTAGGCTTTTTCCTTTTACCATTTCTGTTAAAATGCTTGATACTGCAATTGCAGCAGCACAACCTAAAGTTTCAAATTTTATATCCTTAATATATTCTTCATTTTTTTTTCTTTTTTTTCTTTTTCCAATTTTTATATAAATATACATTACATCTCCACAAACAGGATTTCCTGCTTTTCCTATTCCATCTGGATTTTTTATTTTTCCCATATTTTTTGGTTTTAAAAAATGTTGCATAACTTTTTTGCTATAAATTGGCATTTTAATTATTTATATGGACTTATTCTTTGCAATTTCTTTATTGCATTTGGTAAAATAGTAAGAAAATAATTAATTTCCTCTTGAGTTGTTAACATTCCTAAAGTTATTCTTAAACTGCCATGTGCTTCACTCGGTTTTAAACCAATTGCAATTAAAACATGGCTAGGCTTAAGGCTTTTTTCGCTACATGCACTTCCAGTACTTGTGGCTATACCATATTCATTCAATGTTAAAACAAGTGCTTCTCCTTCTATTCCATAAAAACTGAAATTAGCATTATTGAAGATTCTATTTTTTGGCCAATCTCCATTAAGTTTAACTTTAATAAAATCATAATCCAAAACTTCTCTAATAATTTTATCTCTTAATTTTTCTTCCCTTTTACTTTCTTCTTCAAGATCTTTATAGCATAATTCAAGTGCTTTACTAAAACCAATAATGCCTGGAACATTTTCTGTAGAACTTCTTAAACCAAATTCTTGTCCTCCACCATGAAGTAATGCATCAATCTTTATTCCTTCTCTCTTATAAAGTAAACCAATTCCCTTTGGTCCATAAACTTTATGGCTACTACCAGATAGCATATCTATTCCAAGTTTTTTAACATTAATTTTTAATTTTCCTAATGCTTGTACAGCATCTGTATGAAAGCATATCCCTTTTTCATTACAAATTTTTGCAATTTCTTTTATAAGCTGGATTGTACCAATTTCATTATTAACAGTCATTACACTAACTAATATAGTATCTTTTCTAATTTTTTTCTCTAAATCTTCAATCTTTACTATTCCTTTATTATCAACATTAATGTAATCTATCTCAAACCCAAATTTTTTTAACCAATTTGCTGCATTTATTACTGCTTTATGCTCTATTGAGCTTATTAAAATATGCTTACCTTTTTGTCTATTAGCTAAAGCAAATCCTTTTATTGCTAGATTATCAGATTCTGTTCCACTACTAGTAAAGATAATTTCATTAGAATTTGCATTAATGAATGATGCAATTTTTTCTCTTGATTTTTCAATTGCTTCTCTTGCTTCTTGTCCATAACTATGCAAACTATTAGGATTTCCAAATTTTTTTGAGAAATAAGGAAGCATAGCTTTTATAACTTCTTTATGCACAGGAGTTGTTGCTGCATAATCTAAATAAACCTTTTTCATTAAAGATAATAAAAATAATTATTTTTAAGATTTTGTATAAATTTTAAAAGTTTGATATTTTTCTTTTAATTTATTTATAATATCTTTTGAATTTAAATTACCAAATAAACCATTAAATTCATTAAATATTTTACAATATCCTTTTTTTGTTTTGAATGTTGTAGGCTCTATGCATGTTCCTTCTCTATAACATAAAGGGCCAATATTATCTATATTATATTTTTTTAATTTTTCAAATATTGGTAAGCCAATAGAATTTCTTATTTCCCATTGAGAACTTCCACATGCTCTTACTTGAGAAATTTTTATTATGCTATTGCCACATCCATATAATTTTCCTCTTGCTTTCTGACCCAATAACAAATAATAAACAAAATTCGAATCACCTATTTCCATCAATTCTTTTTGTTTTTTATGAATTTTTTTTGCAAAATTTTTGTATAAATATATTAATTCTTCATCAAAAGAAGGAGGTATAACAAATTCAGCATCTTCTACTATTTTATTAAATGGTTGAATAATTGTTAAATTTAATCTTTGTCTAACTAACTGAGCAAACATTGCTAAACTTCCAGAAATGTTTGCATATAAATATATCGAGTTTATATCTTTATCTTTAATTTTAATCTCAATTTTATCTTTCTCATTTTTCCAATATCCATATATTCTCCACTCACTTGGCAATTTTTCATCTAGAATTGGTATGTCCTTTTGTTTAACAATTTCTTCTATTTTGTTTCCAATTTCTTGAAATTCATCTAATTTTATTTTTTTAAAAGCTGAAGCCAATTTTTGATAATATCTAATAGGTGATGAAAAAATCAATCTTGTTAAAGTAGCTTCAGGCAATAAATATCTTGCATCTTGCTCTTTTATTCCTTTTTCTATAGCTTTATTATAAATTTCTTTTGCTTCATAGAATAATTCATCTTCAAAAACAAATCTTTCAGGCTTAACAATTCTAAAGGAAGCTTCTATACCACAACCAAAAATTTCATTTAAACTATTTACATTCCTCCATAAATAAATTGCTGCTAATCTAGAAATATTATCAAAAATTATTGCTTGATTAAAAAAATCGAGAAAAATTAAATGTTTATATTTTTCAACAATTTTATTTATAAGCTCTTTTGTTTCATTTTCATTTCTTTTTACTTCATCATAAATTTCATCAATTGATTTTTCTAATGGTGATTGAGATATTTTCGCTGCTATACCTCTAATTATAACTTCGTTCTCTTCTAAAAATTTTATTTTCATTTTAGTTTAACTAATTTTACTCCAGCTTGTTTTAATAAATTTTCAGCATCTTTACTTAAAGAATAAGATGCATTATAATAAACTTCTTTTATTCCTGCATTTATTATCATCTTCGCACAAAGTAAACAAGGAACAAAAGTAACATATAAAACAGCATTATTTGTGCTTATGCCATGATAAGCAGCTTGAACTATTGCATTCTCTTCCGCATGACTACAAAAACATTCACTTAATGCTTTTCCAGATTCTTCCCATCTATAACATCTTGGACAACCTCCTTCATTACAATTTTTAATTCCTCTAGGAGTTCCATTATAGCCAGTACTTATTATTCTTCTATCTTTAACTATTACAGCCCCAACTTTTCTTTTTATACAATTACTTCTAGTTGCTACTTGTTTTGCTATACTCATAAAATAATTATCCCAATCGAATCTTTTATCTAATTTTGGAATAAAATCTTGCAGAAATCTATCAATTTTTTTATAAAAATTCTCTAGTGTAGAATCATTAATTATTTTAACCTTTGCTCTTTCTAAAACTAGATGTAATTGTTGTGCTTCAGGTTTATCACTTTTTTCTTGTTCTTCAAGTTCAACAAATTTTTCGAAACTCATAAAACCAGCATGAGGATTTTTACAATATCTTTCATATCTTGTTTTAACATCTGCTATTATTGCTACTAAAATAAAATTTTTTTGTCTCTCTAAATAATTAAGTTCATAAATATTTCTTATACTTGATATAACCAAATGCTGTCCAAATGCTTCTTTATTAGCTTTTTCTAAAGCTAACTGAGCAAGTATTGATGGTCCATATTTTTCCCTTATTTCATTTCCTATTTTTATTAAATTTTCTCTAGTAATTTTTATATTTCTTTTTTTAGCTATATCTCTCAGAATATCGCTTAAACTTATATGATAAAAGCTTTTTTTAGTTAGATAATTTGCAAATGTATCTTTTCCTGCAGCATTTAACCCAGTAACCCCTACAATAACCATTTAAAAATTAAAACAAAAAAATTTTTTAAATTTTTCTAAACTAAATTAACTCTAACTCATCCAAATTTATCTCGAAAATTAAAGTAGGATAAAAAAGTTTGAAATTATTAAGTATTGCTGGATGGATTTCTCCTATAAAACCTATTTCTTTATTATTTACAATAATTTTAGCAACTCTCCCTTCTATGAAACTATCATGTTTAATTTCTTCTAATTCGTAATTCAAATTAAGATTTCTAAATAAAAACTCTAAATCTTGTTTTGCATTTGTGAAAGTTATATCATTACCAATAGCTGCATATGCTAAATGAATTTCTTCTTTTATTTTTCCATTCTCCTCATTGTTTTCTATATCTTCTCCCTTCTCATTTATAACTCTTAATACATTTCCTATTTCAAATATTTTTATTGGAAGATTAACTTGTTTATTTAAACTTAAAAAATATAATAGATTTGGAAATATATAATTGCGTAATGCAGAATAATTTTGGCTTATTGGATTTGCAACTTCAACAAGTTTATATTTTTTCTTTATCATTTCTCTGAATAAAGATGGATTTATTAATATATTTGTTAAAACTTCTTCAGCAAAAGAAATCATTATATTAGATATTTTTTTATAAATTATATGATTTTTATCTTCTTCTGCTTTTGTTACTAGCTCAAGTTTATTAATTTCTGGTTTAAATTTATTATATCCATATGCTATAAGTAAATCTTCAATAACATCATCTTTTCCTTTTATATCATATCTATATGAAGGATAAATAAATTTAATTTTATTTGCTTCTATTGCTAAAGGAAATCTCTTTTTTATTTCTTTTAATTCAATATTAGCTAAAAATTTTTTTGCTAAATCTTTCATTTGTTTATTATTTAAAGAAAAATTAAATGCAGTATCTATATCTTTTTTTTCAATTTCTATTTCTATATTTTTAAATTGGGGGTAATATTTTTTTCCATTGGGATGATTTATTTGGACAGAATAAACTTTAAAACCTCTTTCTAAAAAAATTCTTGCAAATATATCTAATGTATGATCTAAAAAATTTTCTTGCAAAGCTGTAACTTCAACCATTAAATTCTTTTTACCAATTTCAACTTTTCCTGAATAATTTGAATTTATTATTGGTGGAAAACTTAAAACATTTTTTTTAGAATCAATTAAAATAGGATATTTATCAAAGTTCTCCAAAATGTAACCATATTTAATTCCTTTATCATGAACTTTTAATATTTGTTTTAAATTTAGTTCTTCTTCCATATCCAAAGGAACAAATTTTATTTCTTCTGGAAATACTGCTTTATAAAATACTGGCCAATTAATTTTATCAAATTCATAGATGCCAATAGAAATATATTTTCTCTTTTTTCCATAATTTTCTGCTAATGCTTCTTGAACTTGAATTAAATATTTCAAAAAATTTTCATTAATATTAACTTTCTCTACAATAATTGCCCCTATATATGGTCTTATATTTATTATATTTTTATCTACATTTATTGTAAAATTACTTTTTTTTATTCCATAATTTTTTATTTTTTTACCCATTTTTGCTTTTATTTCTCTTGCTAATATCTCTATTGCCCATAATTCTGGTCTATTCACATCTTTGAATTCTAAACTTATTTCATCTCCTTTAATTTCATAATCTATTTTAAGAAATTCTAAATATTTCTCTATATTATTTATTTTTGCTCCAACTAATTTTTCAATATCTTTTATTTTATAGCTAAATGTTGGCATTTTAATAAATTTGTTTATTTCTTAATAAATATAAATCCTTTGTGAATATATCTCTTATATCATCAATACCAAATTTTATCATTGCTAATCTATCAACTCCTAAGCCCCAAGCTAATACTTTAATTTTATTATCATAATACTCTCCAAATAAAGGTTTAATAAGTTCTTCTCTAAATATTCCTGCTCCACCAACTTCAAGCCATTTATCTTTTAATTTTATGCTCATTTCTACACTTGGTTCAGTAAAAGGATAATAATCTGGTTTAAATTTTATTTCTTTTGCTTTGGTAATATCTTCAGCCAAATTTTTAAGCCATCCAAGTAAATTTGGAAAACTTAAATTTTTTCCTATTATTATTCCTTCACACTGTGTAAATTCTGTTAAATGAGTTTGATCAACGACATCTGGCCTGAATACTCTTACAATAGCAAAATATTTTTCAAATACACAGCTATCTATATTTTTTGTTTTTTCTAAAAATTCTTTTATTTTTTTTGCATTTTTTGCTAAAGTTAAAGCAGATATAACAGTACCTTGTGGCCTTAATATTAATGTTTTTGCTTTTTCTTCATTCCATTTATATTTCCATTTTTCTTCATGCATTTTTTTAACTCTTTTCATTAAATCATTTGGTATATCTATTTGAAAAGTATCATTTGTTTGTATAATATAAGTATCACTCCATTCTCTTGCTATATGAAATTGTGGTTGAAATAAAACATCAAAGTTCCAAAATTCATTAACTATAATACTACTTATCATCTCTTTGAAACCATAATTTAAAAGTTTATATCTTATATAATCTAAAAAATTTAGATAAAACTGTCTCTTGCCATAATAAACTTCCGGAACTTTTGATATTATATCATAATATCTAAATTTTTTTCCTTTCCAACCTTTATTTTTAATTAACTCTGGTGTTACTTTATCTATTAATACTATTTTCGAAGTTTCTAAAAAATTTTGGACATCTTTTAAAATTTCCAATGGTTCATAAATAAATTCAGTCTTTGAATAAATTTTTATTATTTTTTTTCTATTTAGTAAATTTTTCAAAATTTCTTTTTCTTCATTGCTTAGATCTTTTTCCTCTTTTGGTAAACTCTCAAGAAATTTTTCTTGTGGAAACTTTTTTATAGCTTTTTCTTTATCTATTAATTTAATTTTTCCTTCTTCAATATTAATTATTTTCATTTTTTTTAATTCTCCTAAACTAACTTTTGTTTCATCATCAATTTTTATATCTGCTAAAGGAATTTCATTTTTTTCTATTAATAAATTTGCTAATTTTCTTTCAGGTAAAAAATTTTTTAAATATATTATTCCATTCTCGTCTAAATCAACTATTTTTTTAGTTTCAAAATTCAATTTTACTAATTTTTTATTTTCTAGAAATTCTAATGCTCTTTTTATCGCTTCTTCTTCAAGATTTGTTGCTTCTTTTATTTCTTCTATAGATTTATTTTCTAATAAAAATGGTAATATCTTTCTTTCTTGTTGAGTTAA
Source organism: Candidatus Pacearchaeota archaeon (assembly GCA_038817835.1). GTDB lineage: Archaea > Nanobdellota > Nanobdellia > Pacearchaeales > JAPDKA01 > JAWAZI01. The sequence continues at coordinate 72,405 of JAWAZI010000001.1, forward strand.
TGAATAAACAATCTTTTTTATTTTATCTTCTTTATTTTCCATATTCTCTAAAAAAATTAATTTTAAAAAATCTTTTGGTATAAAAAACTTTAAAATATAAAAATTTTTAATTTTAAAAGGGGCCATAGTTTAATGGTAGAACGGCCGGCTCCAGACCGGCTGGCGGGGGTTCGAATCCCTCTGGCCCCAATTAAAATTCAAAATTTAAAATGAAAAAACAAAAAGAATTGAAAATACTATTAGAAAATTTTACATTAATCCAAAAATCAATGACAGAATTAATAATAGCATTCAAAAGACTTGAAAAAAGATTTGATAAATTTTTAAAATTAGTTGAAGAAGCTGCTAAAGAAAAGATTGAAAAAGAAAGCATAAAAAAAGAAATACCTAAAGAAAAAGAAAAAATTAGTGATAAAGGATTGAGTGAGAAAATAGAGACTATTTTAGAACAAAATAAGGCAATGGCAGAAGCTTTATTGTTATTAGAGAAATTAATAAAAGAAAAAATTGAGGAAAAAAAGGAAGAAGAAATTTAATAAAATGAATTTTTTTGAAGAATTTTTTGATTTACTTGTGAATATTGAAGCTAAAAATTTAATAAAAAAAGAAAAACCAAAGATTGAAGAAATTAAAGAAAAAAAGAAAGAAGAGGAAAAAATAGAAAAACTAGAAGATGAATCATTAAAAAAAATTAAAAGAGAACCATTAATAATTAGAAAATTTCCCCCAACTTTTGATATTGGAAAAATAACAGCAAAAGAACTTATCCCTAAAAAAGAATTCATTCCAAGCTTAGAATTAATAAAAGAAATACCAGTAGAAAGAAAAATTGAAAGATTTAATTTTGGAAAAATAAATGATATTGTATATAATACTGATGTTCAACAAGTAAAAATTATTAATGATGAAAAAATTATTGTAATTTATAAAAATGGTAAAAGTGAAGAAAAAGATATAATAATGAATAAAGATGAAATTCTTGAATTATTAAATAAAATATCAAAAATTACAAAAATACCCCTTGATAAAGAGTTTGGTTGTTATTTTGAAGATTTTTTTATAGAAGCAAAATTTAATGAAAAAATTTTAGTAAATATAAGAAGGATAATATGATTGAGTATAAACCAATAAATATTCTTTTTAGTATTGGAAAATTAAATATTTATTCTTGGGGGACTATTGTAGCTTTAGCATTTTTAATTGTTTATATATTATGTATAAGAAAAATAAAAAAAGAAAAATTGGAAGAAGGAATAATTAATGATTTATTTATTATAACTATTATTTTTGGTTTTTTGGGAGCAAGATTTTTATATGCAATTGAAAATGGTTTTGATAATTTTTATTCAGTATGGCAAGGTGGCTTAAGCATATATGGTGGTTTACTGCTTGGTTTTTTTTCTATATTTATGTATTTAAAAATAAAAAAAATTTCTTTAAGATATATAGAAATAATTACATTATTTTTGCCTATAGGTTTAGCAATTGGTAGATTAGGATGTTTTATAAATTGGGATGATTATGGTATACCTACAAATTTGCCATGGGCAATTAAAGTTGGTGATGATGCTCCAAGACATCCAAGTCAAATTTATGAAATAATTGCAAATTTAGGAATTTTTTTAATTTTATTTTTTATAGATAAAAAAGATAGAAAAAAAATTAAAAAAAATAAAGAGGATGAATTAAAATTAACAAAATGGTTTTTATTTTTATATCCAATTACACGGCTATTTCTTGATTTTTTACGTGACTCGGCAAGATATGTTGGCCTTACTTTAGCTCAGTGGATATCTATAGCAATATTAGCTTGTTTATTTTTATTAATCTTAATAAAAAAATTTAAAAATATTAAATAAAAAATTATAAAAAATAAAAATATAAAAAATAAATAAAGATCTAAAAAATAATAAAAAATCAAATGAAAAAATTCAAAGTTAAAATAGATAAAGAAAAATGTATCGGTTGTGGGAGTTGTGTAAGTACTTGTGACAATTTTTATATAAAAAATGGGAAAGCAAATGTAAAAAAAGAAATTATAAATGAAGAGGAATACGACAAAAATCTAGAAGCTGCAGAATTGTGTCCAACCAATGCTATAACAATTGAAGAAATTAAAAAAGAAATTAAAAAACATAAAAAATAATTTTATATATTTTTGATAAATTTTTAAATTTTATTACTATAGAATTATTATGGAAAATAAAAAATTTGATGAAATTAAAGAAGCTTTATTTAAAGCACAATATAGAATTTTTTCAAATTCAGCTGTCCAAATATGTTCATGGACAAAGAAAGCTATAAGAAATGAAGGATTTTGCTATAAACAAAAATTTTATGGTATACCAACTCATGCGTGTATGGAATTTACACCATTTATTTTTTGCCAAGAAAATTGTATTCATTGTTGGAGACCAAAAGAATTATTATTAACTAATCTAAATTTAATCAAAAAATTGATAAAAAATAATCAAGATCCAGAAGAAATAATAAAAAATTTAATTGAAGAAAGAAGAAAATTATTAATAGGTTTTATGGGAAATAAAAAAGTTAATAAAAAAAAATTAGAGCAAGCTTTTATTCCTGTTCATTTTGCTATAAGTTTAGTAGGAGATCCATTACTTTATCCAAAGCTTGGAGAAATGATAGAATTATTAAAAACAAAATATAAAGCAAAAAGTATTTTTGTTGTTACAAATTGCCAGGAGCCAAAAGCATTAAAAAAATTAATACAAAAAAATCAATTGCCAACCCAGTTATATTTAAGTATAACTGCAACAAATAAAAATGATTATTTAAAATTAAAAAGGCCTATTTATAAAGATGCATGGAAAAGATTTATTGAATTTTTAAAAATAGCTAAAAAAGCTAAATGTAGAAAAGTTATTAGATATACTTTAGTTAAGGGCATCAATGATAAAGAAAAAAATATAAAAGAATTAATAAAACTTGTAAATTTAGCTAATCCTGATTTTTTAGAGATAAAAGCTTATATGTTTTTAGGCTATAGTACATTAAGATTAAAAAAAGAAAATATGCCAGAATTTAATTACGTAAAAAATTTTTCTTTAAATTTACTAAAGAATCTAAAAAATTTTAAATATGAAAATTCTGATAAAGCAAGTAGAATTGTTTTATTAAAAAATAAAAATAGTAACTATAATACAATAATTGAGGAATATAAAAAATAAGATAAAAAACATCAGAAAAATATTAAGATAAAGATTAAAGGTAAAGATTTTGTGGTTGAGGATAATAAAAATTATATAAAAGATATAAAAGCGGTAAAAATACTAAAAAATACTAAAAAACTTATTTCAAAATTTTTTTATTTTTTCGATTAAAATATAATTTTTAAGAAAATATTATGCCCCGGCCGAGATTCGAACTCGGGTCGCGAGCGCGAGAGGCTCGCATGCTTGGCCGCTACACCACCGGGGCATAATATTTTAAAGAAATAAATTTTTAAATTTTAATGCTAAAAAACAAGATAAAAATAAAAATAAATCGTCTAGTTATACCAGTATTTTCTTTTATTTTAATTTTAATAATTTTATTTAGATTTGTTGAGATAAAAGGTTTTATTGAGATAATAACAAAAATAAAATGGAAGTGGTTTCTTCTAGCTTTAATTTTTCAATTTATTTCAATTTTTTTTTCTAGTTTACTTAAATATGAATTAATTGAAACATTAAAAGAAAAAATTGGATTATGGTTTTTAATTAAACTTAATACTGCTATGATATTTATTGATATAATAATCCCAAGTCAGAGTATATCATCATTTATTTTTCTTTTTAAAATTTTAGGAAAAAAAGGCGTAGAAAAAGGAAAAAGAACAATATTGATAGCAAATTCTTTTTTAATAAATTATATAGTCACTTTTACTCTTTTAATTGTTGCAATACTTTATAGCATTGAATTGAAATATAATATAATAAAAACTTTTATTTTAATTTCAATATCATTAATTTTGATTTTATTTTTGATTTTATTTTTAATTATATTAAAAATTGAAAAATCTAAAAAAATAGTTTTAATTTTTGCCAAACCAACAAAAATTTTTAATAGAATCATAAAAAATTTTAATGAAAGAATTACAGATTTAATAGAAAGATATTACACAGAAAGAAAAAAGTATAAAATAAATTATTCTAGACTTATAATAATAAATTTCTTCGAATATTTTTTTAGAATATTAAGCTTATTTTTTGTTATTTTATGCTTAAATTATAATTTAAGTATAGATAAAGTAATAATTGTTTATTTATTTGCAAGTTTAATTGCATTTATTAGTTATATAAAAATTGGTTTCTTCGAAGCAGGATTAACTTTAGCCTTATTAGCTTTAGGAATAAATTATAATCTTTCTCTTGCAACAACAATTGTTTTTAGAATAATAAATTTCTGGATACCTTTAATTTTAGGTTATATAGCTACAAGAAAAATTTTGAAAGATGTGGATAGTTAATTAAATTATTATAGCCGGGCCCGGATTCGAACCGGGGTCACAGGGGCCAGAGCCCTGTATGCTTGACCACTACACCACCCGGCTATAAACTGGCTATAAATTAAAAAATATAAAAAATTTAAAAATATTAATCTATAAAAATTGTAATGCAATATAAATGGCATTCATTAGATGTTGATCAAATAATAAATATATTAAAAAGTGATAGAGAAAAAGGTTTAACAAGTATAGAAGCTGAAAGAAGATTAAAAGAGCAAGGAAAAAATATAATTATTGAAAAAAAAATAAATCCTTTTAAAATATATTTGTCCCAATTTACTTCTCCATTAATCTTAATATTAATTTTTGCTTTAATTATTTTAATTTTTTTAAAATTTTGGATTGATTCTATAATAATTTTAGCTGTAATATTAATAAATACAATTTTAAGTTTTGTAAATGAATATAGATCTGAAAAGATTATTGCAGAATTAAAAAAAGAAATGCCATTCTATGCAAAAGTAATTAGAGATGGAAAATTAATTAAAATTCCATCTAGTGATGTTGTTTTAGGAGATATTATAATTTTAGAGCATGGTGATAAAGTTCCTGCTGATGCCAGAGTAATTGAAAGTTTCGAATTAAGAACTGATGATTCTATAATTACAGGGGAATCTTCTCCTCAAGCAAAATTCTCTAGAAAATTGAAAGAAGATATAAGCTTATTAGATATGGATAACATAGTTTGGCAATCTACAAAAGTTGTTTATGGAAGAGGTAAAGCAATTGTTATTGCAAGAGGTATGGAAAGTGAATATGGTAAAATTGCAAAAGTTATAGAAGAAAAATTAACTCCAACCCCTTTACAACAACAATTAAAAAAATTAGCAAAAATATTAGGAATATTTGTAATTTTTATAGCTGTATTATTTTTTATTCTCGGAATTTTATATGGAATAGATAAAATCCAGACTTTTTTAACAGCTGTAAGTTTAGCTGTAGCTGCAGTTCCAGAAGGATTACCAACAGTTGTTACTATAGGATTAAGTTTAGGTATATTAAAATTAAAGAAATCTAATTTATTAGTAAAAAAACTTTTTGCTGCAGAAGGATTAGGGAGTGTTACAGCTATATGTATAGATAAAACTGGAACAATAACAAAAGGAGAAATGGTTGTAAGAAAAATTTTTGTTGATGATAAAATATTTGATGTTAGTGGGATTGGTTTTAGTGATGAAGGAGAAATTAGTTATTGTGGAATAAAAATAGAAAAAGAAGAAATTGAAAAAAATCAGGCATTATTATTTTTATTAAAAAATTGTTATTATTGTAATAATGCAGATATAAAAAATCTAATTGGTGATCCTACAGAGCTGGCTCTAGCTTTTCTCGTAAAAAAATCGAAATTAGATTTTTATGGAAAAAGATTAGATGAAATTTCTTTTAGCTCAGAAAGGAAAATGATGACAGTAATGATAGAAGAGAAGAATAAAGTTTATATATTTAGCAAAGGGGCTCCAGAAAAAATATTAGATTTATGTAATAAAAAATTAACAAAAGTTGGAGAAAAATACGAAGAAAAAATTTTAAGGGAGAATGAAAAAAACAAAATTCTAAAAATCTATGAAGAATTTGCTAAAAAAGGGTATAGAGTTTTAGCTTTTGCTTATAAAAAAGGAATAAAAAATACAAGAATAATCGAGAATAATTTCATATTTTTAGGTTTAGTAGCAATTTATGATGCACCAAAAGAAAATGTAAAGGAAGTAATTAAAAAAGCAAATGAATTTGGAATAAAGTTTTATATGTTAACTGGTGATTCTACTCATACTGCTAAAGCAATAGCAGAAGAAATAGGATTAGAAGGAAAAGTTATGGAAGGCAAAGAAATAGATAAAATAAGCGAAGAAGAATTAGCAAATATAATTGATGAATATAGAATATTTACAAGATTGAGTGTAGAAAATAAAATAAAGATAATAAAGGCTCTTCACAAAAAAGGAGAGATAGTTGCAATGTTTGGAGATGGATTGAATGATGCTCCTGCACTAAAAAAATCTGATATTGGTGTTTCTATGAATAAGGCAACTGATGTAACAAAAGAAACAGCTGAAATAATAATTCTTGACGATGATCTTGGAAGATTAGTTGATGGAGTAATAGAAGGAAGAAAAATAAGGAAAAATATTGAAAAAGTTATAAATTATTTACTAAGTTGTAATTTAGCCGAAGTTATAGTAGTTTTTACTGGTATTTTATTTAAAAGAATAATTTTATTTCCAATTCAAATTTTGTGGATAAATCTAATTACTGATAGTTTGCCTTCAATAGCATTTGCTAATGATCCTATCGATGCAAAAAAAATAAAAGAAATAAAGAAAGAAATAATAGATAAAAAATTAATTTATAAGATTATATTAAATAGTTTAGTCTTAGCATTTTTTATTTTGTTGATTTATTTTATAGGATTAAAATATTATAATTTAGAAATAGCTACTACCATGGCATTTTTATCTATTGCAATATTTGAATTTGCTAGAATTACTGCTATAAAAATTGATGAGAATTTATTTAATAATAAATGGTTAAATATTACTTTATTAATTTGTATAATTTTACAATTAATAATAATCTATACACCAATAAATAAAATATTTAGAGTTTCTTATTTACCATTATCAACTTTATTAATAATAATTGGAACAATGATAATAATGGTTTTAACAATGTATCTTGTAGCAAAATTTATAGAGAAAAGATTATAAATTTTTTTATTTTTTATTTTTATTGCCTCGGTAGCTCAGTGGTTAGAGCACAGCCTTGGTAAGGCTGGGGTCGCGGGTTCAAATCCCGCCCGAGGCTTTAAATTTTCAATTTTATGATTATAATGAACTATTCAAAAATAAAAAAATTAAAAAAAGAATATTTAAAATTTGTAAAAAAATATAAACTTCCAAGTTTTGATGAATTAAATAAAGAATTTGAAATAGAAGAGATTAAGTTTGGAAAATCTTTTCTATTAAGAGATATAAGAAGAAGAATGATTGGTAAAATTTTATTTTATTTATCAACTTTTGAAGATTTATTAATTCCATCAAAACCTTCATCAATGTTTATAGCAAATAAATTAAAAAATGAAGATAAAGAAAAAATAAATAAAATATTATCATCGATGAGAATGCTTTTAATTCAAGAAATTTTTATTAATGAGCTTGAATATAATGAAAAAAATGATGCAGAAATGATAAAAAAAATTTATACATCATGGAAAGAAATAAAAAAAGAAATTAAAAAAATTGGGAAAACTATTCTTAAAGAAAATAAAAAAAGTAAATTATCTTATTTGGGATGAAAATTGATATAAAAAAACTTGAGAATGAACAAATAAAACTTTCAAAACTTGTTGATAAAAATGATTATACTGATTTTTCTCAAATTCAAAATGCATGTGGAATAGCAGAAATTATAAATGAAAAATATAAGGAAATATTAGTTGGAATGGTTACTATAGATATAAATAAAAATGAAATAGAAAAAAAATGGCACAAAGATAAAATAAATTTTCCATATATCCCTGGATTTAGAGCTTATAGAGAGATAAATGCTTTAGTAAAATGTTATGAAAAATTAGAAATAAAACCAGATATTTTTTTTATTAAAGCAAATGGTATATGCCATCCTAGAAAATTTGGTTTAGCATGTCATTTTGGTTTAGTTACAGATAGTTGTGTTGTTGGCATTTCAGATGAATTATTAAAATTGGAAAAATTAGAAATAGTTAATGATTATATCAAAATAGATAATGAAATAGTTGGAAAATTCCTTAAAACAGTAGAATTTGCAAATCCTATAATAGTTAGTATTGGTAATAAAATCTCTATAGAAAGTGCACTTGAAATTACAAAAAGATTTTGTTTTAATAAATATAAGTATCCATATCCATTAATTGCAGCAAAAAAATTTATAAGAAAAATTGCAAAAGAATTATAAAATTTTTCCTTCTAATAAAGGAACAAATGCATAAGTTTCTTGAGTTTTTTTTAATTTTATTTTTTCTTTTTCTTTCTCAAAAATAAAAATTCCACCATAAGTTTCTGGTGCAATAAGTCTACCATTTTGTTTTAAATTTTTATTAGCCATTTTTCTCACTTTTTCTTCTATATATTTATTCGGTATTCCAGCAGTAAATATTATATAATCGAATTTTTTATTATTAGCATAAATAAAACCATCTTCACAAATTAATTTTAGATTTAATCTAATTTTTTTTTCATTCTCGAATTTTTTTATATTTTTTGTTGCAAAATTAATAAGAGCCTGAATTCTATCTACAGAATATACATTATAATTTTTTTTATATATTTTAAGCAAATATGCTATTAATGCTGCATTCCATCCACTTCCACTACCAATTTCATATACTTCTATTTTTCCCTTTCTTTTTTCTATACCTTCAAATAAAAGCAATAACATTCTAGCTACAGTTGTTGGTTGACTTATTGTTTGGTCATGTCCAATAGGTAAAGCAGTATCCATATACACTAAATTTTTATATTCATCCAAAACAAAAAATTTTCTATCAACTATATCCATTGACTTTAAAATATTAAAAAGAAGTTTTATTTTATCTATTGTTTTAGTATAAAAAATATTATTAAGATAAACACTTTCTAACATTGCTCTTTTATTATTATCTTTTACTTTTTCTATAAATATCATAATTTTATTTTTTATCTCATCTATAGGATTTTTTTCTATTTTTTCTTTATCTATTTTTATTACTCTAGGCCAATAAACCTCTTTTTTCATAAAAATAAAAAAAATAGAAAAATAAAAATATTTCTATTTAGTTTTGTTTATTGTTTTGTTACTTGTATTAATAGCTTCTAAAATTTCACTTATTTCCTCAATTTCATTTGTTAAATTTTCTTCTTTTTCTTTTGGCTTAAATAAGTTTTTGAAGAAATTAATTATTTTTTGGAATATTCCCTCTTTTGGCTTTTCTTTTTCTACTACTTTTTCAATCTCAATTTCTTTTATCTCTATTTTTTCAGCAACTATAACATTTACTGTTTTATTTACTATAATACTAGTTTCATTTAATCTTATACCTAAAATTAATGTATAATTTCCAGTAGGTGTAGTTAATGATGGTGCTATATAAAGATAAATATTTTCACCTTTTCCTGGTTCAATTTCAATTGTTGAAGGACTAACACTTGTAAATCTATTTGCATTTCCACTAACTTCAATGAAATATCTTGCATTTTTTATTCCTTTATTTTCAATACCAATCACTGCAACATGCGTTTTATCTTTTTCTACTTCGATTTTTTCTTTATCTATTTTTAATTCTGGTTTGAAACAGTCTATATAAGTTAATGTCTCTAAAGTTAATTTTGCTATTACCATTACTTCAGAATTTTTATCTTTTGCAATTATTTCTATATTATATTCTCCAGGTTTTGTTGAAAGGAAAGGTGTAGCTTCCAAATTTAATATTGCTGATTCATTTGGTTTCAATCTTACTGAATTATTATATAATTTAATCCATTCTGGGGCCTTTGCTATTATTTCATAGTCTCCTTCTATTTCACCTTTATTTTCTAATTTTAGTTTATATTCATTAACTAACCCATTACATATTTTATCTTTCTCTTTATCAATCAAAAATTTAAATTCTGCTTTATGGCATTCTTTAATTTTTACTTTTATTTTTTCTTTTGCTAATATTTTTCCTTTCTCTGATAAAGTTTCTATTTCTAGATCATATTCTCCTTCCTTTTCTCCAAACTTTGGATTTAAATAAATACTTATATTTCTTTTTTCTTTTGCATTTAAAGATAATCTATTCAATTCTATATTTGCAAAGTTTGGAGCTTTGAAGTTTATCTCATAAAAGTTTGCATCAATCCCTTTATTTTCTATATAAATTTTTGCAATTTCTTTTTTTCCATCACATATTTCATAAAAATTTTTTTCTGCTAAAATAGTATAACTGAAACAATTTTTTACTTTTATTTTTCCTATTTGAGTTGCTAAAGCATTGCTATCTAAAGAACTAACTTTTAAAGTATAACTATATTCTCCCTCGTTCTCTTCACAACTTGGATTAAATGTAATTATTATATCTTTTTCTTCATCTGGATTTAATTGAATTAAATCAGTCCCTAATTTTGCAAATCTTGCAGCTTCACCACTAATTTCTATTTTATATCTTTCTTTATATAATCCATTATTTTTTATTCTAGCTTTTGCACTAATGCTTTCACAAGCACAAACTTCTTTAGACTCAAGAGTTACTATAACTTTATTACAATTCTCAACTATTATATCATGTCTTATTTGCTTTGTTTCATAGCCATTAGATATTGTAACTAATATATTATAATTTCCTGGCAAAACATTGCTTGATGGGGTTATATATAAATAAAAACTTCTTACTTGACCTTGTGCTAAATAAAATGATGATGGCAATATAGTTGCAAAACTTGATGCAGTTCCTGCAACTACTGCTTCATAACTAGCAGATTTATCTGCACTAACTTTTTCTTCTATAACTATTGTAGAAGATGGACATACAACATTTGTTATTACATTACTTTCAATACTAAAACTTTTTACCAATGGCAAAAGTAATACTATAAATAACAATATCAGTTTACTTTTCATTTTTCATATATTATTGAATTTTCTGTTATCACTTAAAAAGTTTAATGATATTTAAATTTTTTTCTTAAATTTTACCACCTATATTAAATAAAAATAAAAAAAGAAAAAAATTTAAAAAATTAGTAGTAAATTTCTTCTGGTTTTTCTTCACTTTCTTTTCTTTTTACTAACATTACTATCAATGTAATAAGCAAAGCTAATGCTATTATTGCTAATATTGCTATTATTATCCAAATCCATATATTCTCTCTAATTACTTTTTTAGCTTCAACTTCTGCAATTAAAGTTTGAGTAGCTATTATATTACCATTACTTATTGCTTGAACACTGAATATATGACTTCCTTCTAAAGCTTTTTCATCAACATTTAATGTTAATATTACTGATTGACTTGATTTTGGAGCAAGAGAAATTATTGGTTTATCAAAGTTAGCTGTAGCCCATCCTGTTAATCCTTCAACTTTAAACTCTAGATTAACTAAATTATCTCCTAAATTTGTTAAAACAATTGTATATTCTACTTTATCTCCTGCATTAACTTTTTTTGTTTTTTCTATAGCAACTATATTAACAATTTCTTTTTCTTCTTTTTCATCCTTTGTTTCTTTTACTCCAATAACTTCAAAAATTTTAGATGTTTCTTTACTAACATCATCATTGTAAGCTTTAACTATCAATGTATATGTTCCTGTTTTTGCTGATTTTGGAATATCAAAATTAATGTTTACAACTTTTGTATCTCTTTCAGTATTATCTGCATAATCATATGGATATATATCTCCTATGTATATTGTTTTTACCATATTTAATTCTGGAATCTCTGCTTTTACATATACATCCTCTAATTTATGACTTCCTCTATTTTTTATTACTGCAATAGCATTTAATCTTTCTCCAGCATTAACTACTGTTGGTAAAGCCAAATCTAAACTCAATATCTCAACATTATAATTTTGTCTCTGTATAGCTAATCTATATGTTTTATAACTTTCTCCTGGAACTTGTTGATTACTTGTAATCATTACATGTAATGTATATATTCCTTCTTCCATGTCATTAGGCAAGTTTAAAAATAATGATTTACTATACATTCTTCCTGGATAAATATCAAATCTTTCTGTTTCTGCTTTTATTTCTTTTCTATATCCATCAATCCATGCTTTCACTTTTACTTCTGTTGGATATGATGGAATCCAAGATGTAGTTTCAAATAATACTCTAACACTTAATAATGTTCCTCTTTCAACACTAAAAGTATCTCCTTCACTAACATAATGTCCATTCAAATAAACTTCCATCCAACTTATACTTGTTGCACTTGCTAGATTTATCATAGCAAATACTGAAACTATTACTAAAGCTATCAAGCTTAGCAATTTGCCTTTCATTTTAAATTTAGTTTTTTATTTAGTTACTATTTTAAAGTTGTTACTCTTTTTAAATTTTTCTATTGTTGTATCTTAAAAGTTAAAAAATAGTACTTTATAAAAATATGTTACTTAAAATTGGGGATAAAAATACTCTTATTATAAGTTATAAACTTTATTAATTTAATAGTAATATTTTTAGAAATAATCAATTTTTGTTCCATTAGTTCATTGCTTCCTGGTTTTGTTCCTTTCTCATAAACATTAATATTATAATCTCCTACAGGAACATTTTGAAGTTTTGCTTCTATCTCAGAAAAGCATATACATCTACAACCAACACCACTCCAAACTTCATAAATATTTATGACTGAATTTTCTATTTCTTTATAAATTTCTACTTTTCTACAACAAAGATGATTAATAGATCTAGAATATCTTATTTCATTACCAAAAACTTCTATATTTGGTTCTTTTTCAATATTAATTGATTTAGTTGCCATTCCTCTATCTGTTTCGGCACATCCTTTCACTGAATAAGAAAAAGCAATATTTTGGTTTGAATATATTATATTTTTTTGATTTTGAAAAAAATAAATTCCTATTATTCCAATAATTATAACTATAAAAATTAGTGTAAGCATAATTTTATTTTTCATAAAATGAAGTTACAAAATTATCTATTTAAATATTTGGTTAAAATATAGCAATCAAATAAACAATATATATTGGGCCTGCTGGGATTCGAACCCAGATCACTGCCATGTGAAGGCAGTGTCATGCCATTAGACCACAGGCCCTCAAAAAAGATTTTATTCTTGCCATATAATAATATTTCCTCTCCCTCTTTTTATTTTTTTAACTTTTCCTTCTTCTTCAAGTTCTGTAATTAATAAACTTAGTTTAGCTTCAGAAACATTTAATCTTTTTCTTAAATCTTTTTGTAATATTCTTCTTTCTTTCTCAAGTATTTTTATAACTTCCTCTTTAAATTTATCTGGGGAAATAAAAATCATCTTTTTTTCCTTTTCTTTTTTTTCTTTTATTTTTTTTCTATAATGTTTAAAAATAAAGAAAAAAGAAAGTATAATCAGTAATATTATAACTAAAATTAATATTAAAAATTTAAAATTAAATTGCTCTTTTTTCTTTGCTATCATTAAATCTAAAATTTCGTTAATTTCAGTATCATTAAAAAATATATCATCAACTTCCATTAATATCAAATCAATTTTATAATTTCCTTCATTCTTTATTTCTATTATTTCTCTATCATAATAAAAACCTTCTTCATCTTTATAATAAGCCTCTATAACATAAACTCCTAAAGGAACCTCAAAACTATAACTACCATTTGTTAGTTGTTTTTGTAAAGGAGTGGAATTTATCATTACAAATGCTCCAATTTTCTCTAACTTAAAATCATAAATATTTCCATAAATAGTTGCAGATTTTACTAATGGAGAAAATAAAATTAAAAATAAAAGAGAGAAAAATAAAATTAAAAACATGGGCCTCATCTATTTATTATTATTTTTAATTTTAAAAATTTTCTTTATCAAATTTTTATTATTTAAAGCTTAAAATTAAAAAATTTAATCAAGAAAAAAAAGTTTATTTATAAATAAAAAAATTCAATATAAATTATAGAAAATAAAAATAAATAAATAAAAAATAAAAGTAAAAATGATAAAGAAAATTTTAGTTTGGATTGTTTTAGCAATATTTGCAATTGCAAGTATTGCTAGTGTATATGCACAACAATATAGAGAACAGGAACGATTAAGAGAACAATTAAGAGAAATAAAAACAGAGTTAACAAAATGTATTAATAATGAAAGTACATATTGTAAAGAAGTAAGAACAAGAGCATATGAAATTGTAAAAGAGAGATTTTGTAATGGAATTAATATAGCAATTGAAAGAATAGAAAAAATAAAAAAAGATATTGATAAACAAAAAGATTTGGATGAAGAAGAAAAAAATATAATAAAAGAACAACTTAATGAAACAATAGAAGTTTTGAAAAAACAAAAAGAAAATTGTGAAAAAGCTGATACACCACAAAAATTAAAACAAATTTTAGAGGAACATAAAAGAATAAGAGAACAATTTAGAGAAAGGGAAAGATTTGGTCTAGAAAAAGTAAGGGAGAGAAGAATTGGCTTAATAATAGTTAAAGCTGAAAAATTGGTAGATAAACTTTATAGATTTTTAGAAAAATATAATGTTAGTGATCCAGAATTAGAAAAATTAATAGAAAATTTCAAAGAAAAAATAGAACTAGCAAATAAAAGTAGACAAGAAGCAATTACTCTATGGGAAGAATTACATAAAAAAATAAAAAACAAAGAAGTAAATAGTACAGAAATAAGAGAAACTGTTAGAGAAATACATGAAAAATTGGATGAAGCAAAAAACTATCTAGAAGAAGCAAAAAGAATTTTGAAAGAAATAATATTTAAAATAAAAGGGATCGAGCGAGAAGAAACTGAGAATAAAACAATAGAAAATAAAACTTCATAAAAATGAGAAAAGCAATATTTTTTTTATTTTTTTTATTTATAATTATAGCAGTTATCTTTGTAGGTTGCAAAAAAGCAGAAACCGATTGGGACAAAGATTTTGAGGAGATTGAAAAAGATTTACAAAATTTAGAAGTAAATATAAGCGAATCAGAAATAACTACAGATACATCATTTGAGGAAATTGATAATTTAATCTCTCAAACTTAAATTTATTATTTTTTTTATTTTTTTATAAAATTCCCTTTTACTTTTATCATTAAAAATTTTATAATCTGCATATTTTTTTGTTATATTAAATCTAAATATCTTTTTTTCTTCTTTTTCTTTTTTTAAAAATTCTTCAAAGCTTAAATTTTTCTCATAGCTTCTTCCTCTTTTAATTGTTCTTTTCCATCTCAAAATTATTGGAGCGTCAACAAATATTATTTTTGCATTAAATTTTTTCTTAAGCATTAAAGCATCTTCTGGATTTCTCAATCCATCAACAACCCATCTTCCATATTTAGATTTTTCAATTTTATCAATAACTTTATTTATAAAATAATATTTATTTTTCTTTCTTAATTTTGCTTGTAAATTATGCAAATTCTCTCTTGTTGCTTTAATTTTTCTTTTTCTTGCTTCTGCTCTCACTAAATTTCCCATAACTATGCTTCTAAAATTATAATTATCAACTAAAAATTTTGCTAATGTTCCTTTACCACTTCCAATAGTTCCAATAATACCAATAACTATCTTTTTCATAAAAAAGAAAAAAATTTGAATTTAAAAATAAAATTATTCAACTATTTTGTAAACAATGTCTCCTTCTCTTACCTTATCTTTAACTTTCAAACCAATTTCTTCTCCAGATTTAGCTTCATTAATTGGTTTATGATTTATTTGCATACTTTCTACTTTCTGAGTAAAATCTGTTGTATGTCCTTTTATATGTATCTTATCTCCTTTTTTTATATTATCCTTTAGCTCAACTACAGCTACACCAATTTTACTAAAATAATGTACAACCTTACCAATTTCAATTTCCATAAAATCAGAAAAATTCTTAATATTTAAAATTTATGGTATGTAAAGTAATATTATTTTTATCTTATTTTTTATTGCATGATAAAGATAAAAAAATAATTAAAGCAAAAATAGGAGGAATAGTTAGAGGTTGGAAAATACTAAAAAACTTATTTCAAAAAATTTGTTTTTTTCAAATTTTTCTTTAAATTTTTTTATTTTTTTCGATTAAAATATAATGTTTAAGAAAATATTATGCCCCGGCCGAGATTCGAACTCGGGTCTCAGGCTCGAAAGGCCTGTATGCTTGGCCGCTACACCACCGGGGCATAAAATAGATAATGAATATTTATTTTTTAAATTTTTTATTTATTTTTCTCAAACAAAAAAAGGTAAAAAATAAAACAAAAGAAAAAACCGAAGATAAAATATAAGATAAAATAAAAAATTTTTGTGGAAAAATTTTTATTAATAAATTTGAAGAAGGAAAAGAATAATTTCTTACAAAAAATATCTTATGGAATATCTCAAAACAAAAATCAAAATTTAATAAAGAAAAAAGAAAAAATAAAATAAAAATTATTAATAAAATAAAAAATAATTTTTCATTTATTTCTGCAAGAAAAAATAAAATTAAAGAAATAAATAAGCATAAAAAATAAAAAATTCTCAAAGAATTTAAAAAATTCTTTACATCAATCAAATGAGAAATTTCTTCTTTTGTTAATCCAAATTTTGAAAGATAATCACAATCATAATTACTACTAATACAAAAAAATATATTTTTTAATAGTTCATCATCCTTCTCGGATATAAATTTAACAAAAATATATGAAAAATTAAAAGTTGTTAATAAAATATAAGGAGTTAATAAAATAACAAAAAATAAGAAAATAGTATAAATATACGAAAAGTGGGCCCTGGCGGATTTGAACCGCCGACCTCCGGTTAGCCTAGATTCCCGCCAAATATGGCGAGTGGTCATATAAGACCGGCGCTCTAACCTGGCTGAGCTAAGGGCCCTCCTCATTTATTTATAATTTTATATTTTTTAATTTTTTCCTCACAGCTTTTTAAATAGAATTTCAATTTTATTTATTTTATAATCTTCTTTTTTTTCAAATTTACATTCTCTAATTTTAACTTCAAAATTTAGATTATTTGCAACTTTAGAAGTAGCATTAGGAATAATAGGAAATAAAAAAATTGTAATAATTCTTATTGCTTCTAGCAAAAAATATAGATGCTTATTTAATTCATTCTTATCATCTATCTTCCATAATTCTTTATCTTGAATATATTTATTACAAAAATCAAGAAGCTCGAGTATTTTTTTTATTCCTAAATTAAAATTATATTCATCAAAATTTTTTCTTATTTCATTAAAACTTTCATTAAAAAGTTTCTTTAAATTTTTATCTATATTTACTTTATTTATTTCGTTATTTACTTTTTTTGCTAATCCAAAAACTCTAGATATTAAATTACCATATTTATCTGCTAACTCGTTATTTGCTTCTTTAATTTCATTCTCATCAAAATCAAAATCATCGCCGTAACTTGCAGATTTTATCAAATAATATCTTAAACTATCACAACCATATTTATCTACAAGATAAAATGGATCAACAATTGTTCCAGTTGTTTTACTAAGTTTTTCTCCTTTTATATTTATAAAGCCATGAACAAAAACAAGTTTTGGGATATCAATATTATTTGCCATAAGTAAAGCGGGCCATATAACTGAATGAAACCAATTAATATCTTTACCAATTACATGCATATCTGCTGGCCAATAATTTTTAAATAATCTACCTTTAGGCCAATTTAATGCACTTATATAATTTATTAATGCATCTACCCAAACATATATTGTTTGAGATTTATCAAATGGTACTTTTATACCCCAAATCAATTTTTTTCTACTGACACTCAAATCTTTAAGATCTTCTTGATTTAATCTATATAATATTTCTTTAGCATATCTCTCAGGTTTTATTAAACCTTTTTCTATTGCTTCTATTATTTTTTGTTTAAATTTACTAAGATTAAAAAAATAATTTTCTTCTTCTATTTCTTCAAGCTTTTTTTTATGAATAGGGCAAAGGCCGTTTATAGCTTCATTTTCTCTATAAAAAGCTTCACAAGAAATACAATAAAGGCCTTTATATTTAGATTTATAAATATGGCCATTCTCTAAAAGTAAATTAAAAAATTTTTTAACACATTTTATATGTTTTTTATCTGTAGTTCTTATAAAATAACTATAATCAATATTTAATACTTTACAAAGTTGCTTAAATTTTTCTGCATTTTCATCAACAAATTTTTTTATTTCTTTTTTATTCCTTGCTCCAGCTTCTTTAGCTGCTTTTGCAATTTTTATTGCATTTTCGTCAGTTCCTGTAAGAAAAAAAACTTTATATCCATTAATTTTTTTCCATCTAGCAATTGTATCTGCAATTATTTTTTCATAAGCATGTCCTAAATGTGGTTGTGCATTAACATAATCTATTGCTGTAGTAATATAAAATTTTTTCATAAAAAATTAATTTAATATTTAATTAAAAATTTTATTATTTATAAATTTCCTTATAATATTTAAAAACTTAAAAAATTTATTTTAAAATGCTTATTGGTATAGTTGGAAAACCAAATGTTGGCAAAAGTACTTTTTTCAAAGCTTTAACATTAAGTGAAGTTGAAATTGCAAATTATCCTTTCACAACAATAAAACCAAATGAAGGTATAGCTTATGTGAAAGTTAAATGTGTCGAGAAAGAGTTTGGTATTAAGTGCAAACCTAACTATGGATATTGTATCAATGGATGGCGTTTTTTGCCAATAAAAGTTATAGATGTTGCAGGATTAGTACCGAAAGCCCATCTAGGAAGAGGACTTGGAAATAAATTTCTTGATGATTTAAGACAAGCGGATGTTTTATTGCATATTGTTGATGCAAGCGGTACTGTAGATGAAGAAGGAAAACCAACAATAAATTATAATCCAATAAATGATATAAAATGGTTGGAGGAAGAAATAGAAGCATGGTTTATTAATTTAGTAATGAAAGATTGGGAAAATTTAAAAAGAAAAGCACAACATATTGAAAAGCCATTATCAATTATTTATGAAAAATTATCTGGACTAAAAATAAAAGAAATACATATAAAAGAAACAATATCAAAATTAAATTTAGATGAAAAATTTTGGTTATGGGATAAAGATGAATTAATAAAATTTATAAAAGAATTAAGAAAAATAAGCAAACCAATAGTTATTATAGCTAATAAAGCAGATATGCCCCAATCAGAAAAAAATATAGAAGAAATGAAAAAACAATATGAAAATATTTTTGTTTGTTCAGCAGAAATAGAGCTTGCATTAAAAGAAGCTGCAAAAAATGGAATAATTAACTATATCCCTGGAGAGAGTAGTTTTGAAATAATAAAAAAAGATATTGATGAAAAAAAATTAAATGCTTTAAAGGTTATTGAAAATTATTTAGAAAAATATAAAACTACTGGTGTACAAGATGCAATTGATTATAGTGTTTTTAATTTATTAAAGCAAATTGTTGTATATCCTGTTGAAAATGAAAACAAACTAAGTGATAAACAAGGAAATATATTGCCTGATGCTTTTCTAATGGAAAGTGGGAGTAAAGTTATTGATCTTGCATATAAAATTCATGAAGATATAGGAAAAAATTTTATTGCTGCTATCGACGTAAAAACAAAAAAAAGACTTGCTAGAGATTATGAACTAAAACATAATGATATAATAAAAATTTTAACTCATTGATCTAAGTATAAAATAATATCCTTTCCCCTCATAGATAATTTCATTTGAATTAAATAAATTTCTTGCTTCTTTAGGTAAAAGTATCCTATTATGTTTATCTTTTTTAATTATATAATATTTATCAAAATTTTTATTTGGTTTTATATGGGTTATTTCAACAAAAGTTTCTTTAATTTTTAAAAAATAGGTTTTTATTTTCTTATTTTCGTGATCTATCAATATATATTTTTTATTCAGATAAATCCTACCTTTATTATCAATTTTTAATATTTTTTTCCCAAAATATATATTATCAATTAAATCCTCGATCATAATTAGTTTTTTTATTTTTAAATTTAAAAAATTATCTCCAAAAAACTTCAACATCATCCGTCCTTTGGTATGGTAATATATCTATATTTTTAATTTCTTCTTCACTAAATTTAAAATCCTTAGCTTTTAACATAAACCTTGCTGTTAAACCAATCATTGCAGCATTATCAACAAGTAAAGAAGAATCCGGTATATAGCATTTTGCTCCTCTTGCTTTTGTCATTTTAATTGCCATTTCTTGAAGCCTTTCATTACATGCAACACCACCACCTAAAGCCAATTCTTTCTTATTTAAATGTGCCATTGCTCTCTCTGCAACTTCTATAAGCATAGCAAATGCATATTCTTGTAAGCTATAACATAAATCCTCAATTTTATATTTTCCAGAATTATATTTTTGTTGCAAATTGGTCAATAAACCAGAAAAAGCAACATCCATACCCTTAACTGTATAAGGTAATTCAATTAATTTTTTTCCTTTTTTAGCAATTTCAGCAATCTTTGGACCACCTGGAAAACCTATTCCAATATATCTAGCAAAACTATCCAAAAAATTTCCTACCCCCATATCTAAAGTCTCTCCAAAAACTCTATAACGAGAAGCAGCATAAGCTATGACTTGTGTATTTGCTCCAGAAACATATAATAAAACTGGATCTCTAGCTTTTGTAACAGCTCTTGCAACTTCAAGATGAGCTATACAATGATTAACTGGAATTAATGGAACTTTAAGCTTTAAAGCTAAATTTTTTACAAAATTTTTTCCAACTAAAAGACAAGGACTCAATCCAGGCCCTTGTGAAAATGCAATATAATTTATATCTTTTTCTTTTATGTTAGCTTGTTCTATTGCTTTCTGAAACAAAATATCTTTCCATTGCTCATGATGTTTTGCAGCTTCGTTAGGCACTATTCCTCCTTTCTCAGAAGTAAAACTATGTGAAACATTTGCAATAATAGCTTTATAACCTTTTCTCGTTTCATTAATTAAAGATATTCCAAATGTATGTGCAGTACTTTCAATAGCAAGTATCATAAAAAAAATTATGCTTTTAATATTTTTATAATTTTTTCAGAAATAAAAAATAAAAATAAAAAAATAAAAAGATTTACTTTTTCTTCTTTTTTCTTCCTTTTGCCATCTTTGCTTCACATAAGTTTCCTGCTGCATCTATGTAATATAAAAATCCTTCCTTTCTTTTTACAGCATTTTTAACAACAACCTTTTTTCCTCCTTTGCCTTTTTTCTTTCCTCTAGCCATCGGTACTTCCATTATATTTCCCTTAGCATCAACATAGTAAAGAAACCCTGGCTTTCTCTTTACAGCATTTTTCAATATTACCTTTCCCATTTTACATTACAAACAAATTTTTCTAAAAATATAAAGAAATTATCATTTAAATATCTTTCTATCTCGTCGTGATTTAACTATGGATTGATCACAAAAATTTTTAAAATTTTTATTTTATTATAATAAAAAATAAAATATCAAAGTATTTTAAAATGTTCGACGAATTTGAAAGAATAGAAAAAGAAATTGAAGAGATGAGAAAAAGATTAGAAAAACTTAGTAAAGAAATGTTCAAGCCATTGAAAATAGAAACTATAAGTTTTCCTATTGACATAAGAGAAAGTAATAGTGATTTAATCATAGAAGCGGAATTGCCAGGAGTAAATAAAGAAAATATTGATATAAATTTAGATGAAAATAAATTAACTATAAAAGCAGAAACCAAAAAAGCTGTTGAAGAAAAAAAAGAAGGATATTTACATAGAGAGAGATCTTACAAAAGTTTTTATAGATCTTTTACATTGCCAATGCCAGTAATACCAGAAAAAGCAAAAGCAACTTATAAAGATGGAATACTAACTATAATTGTACCAAAAAAAGAGAAAGAAAAAAAGAAGGAAGTGAAAATAAAAATTTCTTAATTTTTTATTTTTTATTCTATGAACTTTCTTATTGCAGGATTCATATCATAATAATGTTGTGATACTATTTCTTGATATAATCTATAAACAATCATTACACTAAGTAAAAGTCCTGTCCCTCTAACTAATGCTCCTAATAAATCAGCTAAAGCTGCAAGTAATCCTACAGTTGCCCCACCCATAACAGCAAGAGGCATGATATATCTACTTAATATAATTTCTAAAACTCTAGGATCTTCTCTAAATCCTGGAATTTTTAAACCACTAGAAACAATTTGTTCTGAAATAGTTCTTGCATCCATACCTGCAGTTTGTACCCAAAATACACTAAACATTATACTCATCAAAACTAAAAATAATAAATAAGTAAAAGCTTGTAAAAGCATTATAGGATGAAAAGCTCCCCTAATAATTGCTTCTATTATTTGTGGTGGATGTAACCAAAAAGCTAAACCAGAAACTGGTACTCCATTAACAAAACCTCCAAGAAATGTTGGTTTTTTAAGCCATGATTGGAATAAAGTAGCAAATAATTCTATATTTGCAATCAAAGCTGCAGCAAGAATAACTGGAATATTACTAGTATATAAAAAAGCAAGTGGCCATCTAACACCAAAACCTTTTATTCTACCAAAGCTTAAAGGAATTTCTGCTCTAATTGATTGAACATAAATAACAAATATAAAAATTAAAATTGTTGCTGCAATTGCAATTAATGCTGATGTTGCTTCTATTGTATTTCCACTAGCAAAAGAACTAAGTAAAAGCCAAACTTTTCCAATAGGTTCTATTTTTCCTGTAGGTCCAATAAAAGAAAAAGCTCTAACAAATAATTCATAAGCAACTCCACCAACAATAAATAAACTTATTCCACCTCCAAATCCATATTTTGTAACGAACTCATCCATATATATTATAAGTATACCAACAATGAATAATTGTAATATTAAAAGCCATTCTAATCCTGGAACTGCTTCAAGGCCCCTCATCAAAACATAAACCATTGCTTCAAACAAAGTAAAAAAAATTGCTAAAATTTTTTGAAGTCCTTGAAAATATGCTCTTCCATCTGGAGTTTTTAAATCAATATTCAATATTTTACTTCCAACAAGAAGTTGTAAAACTATAGATGCTGTAACTATTGGTCCTATTCCTAAACTCATTAAACTACCAAATTTTGCTCCAAGTATAATTGCTAAAAATTCGAATCTGCTTAAAGCATTTTGGCTTAATCCATAAAGAGGAATAGAAGCCATAATAAAATAAACAATTAAAATTATCAAAGTCCACTTAATTTTTTCATTAAAGCTTAATCTTGTTACTGGTTTTCTTATTTCTGGTAAATTAAGAATTATTTTTCTCAACATCTTCATTTATTAAATTTACAATAATTCCATTTTCTTCCAAAATTTTTTTTGCATTATCAGTTATATCTTTACAAATTATCTCTTTTCCTTTTAGAAATTCTATTCCATATATGTTATTACCAGCTAGAATTTTAAAATTACTCAAATCTATTTTATTTTCTTTACTCATATAAAATTTTGATATAATCTCTGATACTGTAATAAATTTTTCTCTTTTCTTTTTTAATTTTTTATGACTAGTAAAACCTCTTTTTCCTAAATATTCTCCTTTATAATATTTTTGTATCAATGTTAATTTTTGTCCAGCTCTTTTTCCAGTTCCTGCCATACCTTTTCCTCCTCTACTACCTTTCCCTCTTCTTTTTTTCCTACTCCCTTTTCCAATAGTTCTTCTTCCTCTTATTCTACTTCTTTTATCTCTTTTTTTTATTTTCATATTAAATCATAGACAAAATTAGATCATTTATTTTTTCTCCAATATTTCCTCTAATTCCTTTAGGCCATAAAAGTTTCGAATTTTTTTTAAATCCTCCTCTTGGAGGAGCTAATCTAAAAAAAGGTTTAATTATATTTATCTCTTTCAATTTTTTTCCCTTTTTTAATTCTTCAATTACTCTTTTAACTTCTTCCTCACTAAGTCTTTTATCACCAAGCTTTCTACCTCTTTCCCTTATTAATATTTCTAAAGTTTTATCATTTATCTTTCCATATGCAATATAAGCTTTAACTTTTTCCAACATATTTATAATTTGTTTCTCTTCTGGATATAAACTACAAACAAATTTTTTTCTAAGCCTTAGCAAATATAAAGTATCTTTAATTTCCTTTGGTATTTCTACTCTTCCTTTAATTCTTATTGCTGCTATCATTTTAATAAAGTTTTTTTAATGCATCAACAACAGCTTTAACATGATTATATTTTGTTCTTGTTTTTCCAAAAGATTTAACATATATATCTTTTATTCCTGCAAGTCTAAAAACTTTTTTCAATTCATCATCAGCTACAAGACCTGCACCTCTCGGAGCCGGAATAAGAATTACTCTAACTCCACTACATTTTCCTTCAACTCTAAAAGGGATACTATGAGGCTCATTACAACAACAATTAAAACTTCCACAACCTCTAACAACTTTAAATATATTTAATTTTGCTCTTCTTAATGCTTTTTCTCTAGCTGGAACTGTTTCTTTTGCTTTTTCCATTCCAACTCCTAAATGTCCATTTTTATCTCCTATAACTACCATTGCACTAAACTTAGGAACATTTCCTTCTGCAGTTTTCTTTTGTGTTTGTCTCCATGCTCTCCTTTTTCCACCCCCAAATTTTCCTTTAGATTGACCTATATTTATTAACTCAAATTCATAATCAAGTAAAGCATCGACAATTTCTGGTTCAAGAATAACTTTTCCTTTATCAAGAATTTCATCTATATTAGTAATTTTTTTCTCTTTAACTAGCCTTCCTAACTCTGTTTTAGGTTTCCAAGCAAATAATTTTTTTTCTCTTTCGATTTCTCTTATTTTTTCGGGAGTTAATTCTTCTTCTTTTACTATTTCTTCTATCTTTTCTTCTAATTTCTCTTCTTCAGCTTCCCTAATAAGTTTTTTCTTTTCTCTTTCTAATAATTCTTTTTTTCTTGATGCTTTCATTTTATTAATTTTTCTTCAATCTCTTTAACTTTAGTTTCAATATTTTCATTTATATGTTTCCCATAAATTCTATCTTCACTAGGAAAATATTTCGAGCAAGGAATATTTATAAATTTACTTGCACCATAAACAACAGCAAAAATTCTATTACCTTTAGTTATTCTATGCAAACCTGTATCTAATATAGCTTCTTTTATTCCTTTTTCTTTGGCTTTTTTTCCAATTAATAGTCCTAACAAATAAGCAGCAGGAAGACATTTAAAGCTATAATTCCAATTTAATTTTTTAAGTGTTTTTGTTGTATAACCTATAATAACTCTATCTTTTGCCTCTTTGCTTTCTATAATTTGTGCTATAATATAACGATTTGTTTTTCTTACAACTAGTCTAGGTTTATTACTTTTCAAGAGTTTTAATCTTTTTCTATAATCCGTTTTTCCTTCCCTTCTTCTTCTTTTTTGAACTATCATTTTATATACTCTTCCCCAATTTAATTTTTATATATTCCATCAATTCTTTTTTACTTTTGAATCTTCCACCTTTTGCTTGCTTTCTTAATATTCTATATTCTCTAGTTGTTAAAATTCCTCTATTCTTTAAATTTTTTAAGTACCTTCTCAAATTTCTTATTAAAATTATATATTTTCTCTTTCTATCTATAACTTTTTTCTTTATTTTTCCTTCACCCCTTCTTCTTTTTTTATATCTCTTTTGCCTTTTTCTTCCGGCTCTTCTTTTATAACCTTTAATTGGTCTCTTTTTTATTGCTCCTTCTTTGATCAATTCTTCTATATCTTTTCTAGTTATAGCTTCTTTTATTTCATTAATTTTTTCAGGCATAAATTTAACTCTATTAATTCCAACTCCCAATATTTCTGCTGCAAGTCTTCTTTGAGTTTTTAGGCTCATTTTTCTAAAGCCATTCTAAATGTTTCAACATGCTTTTCTTTACTTATTTTTTCTTTTTTAGTTTCAACAATTTTTTTAATTTCTTCTTTTTCTTTTTTAATTTCTTTTTCAATTTCCTCTTTCTTTTTTTCTTCTTCTTTAACCTCTTTAACTTTTGCTTTCTCCTCTTTTTTTCTTAATTTTTCTTCATATTCTTTTCTTTCTTCTTTTCTTTTTTTAATTATTTCTTCAGCTTCTTTCAAAAATTTATCAATATCAATATTAGTTTTTATATCTAATTCTTTTGCTTTTTTTAAGATTTCAATTTTTTTCTTTAATCCAAGATTTCCAGAAATAATTGCTATTTCTCTATCTTTATTTATTTTATATAAATCATCTATCTTATAAATATGAATTGGAAATAATCCTTTAATACTATGTTTTACTTCTTTTGGACTTCCATATCCAACTTCTGGTCTTTTTGGTTTTCCTTTTCTTCTTTCTCTAATTTTATTATGTCTACCTTTAGGTCTCCTCCATTTTTGCTTTTTTTTCCTTCTTCTGCCTAATCTTGACTTTTTATACCAATCAGTTCTCAAATAATTTGGTTTCCTTTTTTTCTTTTTTATCCTTTCTTCCAATTTTTCCAATATTTTTTCATCCATTTTTATATTGGTTTGTTTGCTTTTTCTATAATCCAAATACCATCTTGAAATATTCTTCTATCTCTATTTGTTATCCTTGTTGCTCCCTCAATTAATGCTGCTTGTCTTCCAGCTAATTCCTTATCACAACTTAAAACTTGAATTATGTTTCCTTTTATTTCAACATCAACTCCATCAAGAAGTTTAACTACTCTAGGTTTATTTTCTCCAAAGAAATTTTTTATTATTATCTGTTTTTTATTTTTATCAATAGAAACAGAAATTGGAAAATGGCTATAGCATATCTCTAATTTATAACTCCATGGATTAGATAAACCAATAATCATATTCTTTATATGGCTCTTTATAGTTTTTATAATTCTTTTCTCTTTTCGTGTAGCTTTATTTGATTCAATAACTAAAAAATTTTCATCTTTCCTAATAATTATTTTTTTACCAACTTTAAATTGTCTTGTTAAACTTTTATCTTTAAAAGAAATTTTTATAACATAAAATAATCCTGAACTTCTATCTATATTAATTTCATATCCGTCTGGTATTTCAATTTTTTCTATAATATCTTTTTTCATTTTATTAGGAAAAAATTATTATTTTTAAATTTTGCTTAAAATTAGTAACAATAAGCAATCAAAACTCCTCCCAAACCTTTCTCGATTGCTTCACTATGTGTCATCAAACCTTGATTAGTTGAAATTATCAATATACCAATATTTCTAGCTGGTAAATATCTTTGCATATATTTATCATAAAATTTTTTTCTTACAACATATCTTGGTTTTATAGCTTTACATTCATGTATATTTCCCAATTTTACTTTAACTTTTCTAGCATTTTTTTCTTTACTAATTTCATAACTTTCAATATAGCCATGTTTTTTCATTATTTCAAAAACATTAAGCATTAAATTGTTTACAGGCCATATTTCAGTTTCTTTTTTTCCAACTCTTAAGCAGTTCATAAAATGATTCAATGCATTACTTAACCAATCTCTAACTACCATTTTAACTCCCATACTTTCTAAATCCTAATTCATAAGCAATTTCTCTAAAGCATTGTCTGCATAAACCAATCCCATATTTTTTTATATGTCCCCCAAATCTTCCACATCTTTTACATTTATAAGCAGCTACTCCAAATTTTCTATCTTTTGGCTTATTATATTTATAAAACCTTCTAAGTAATTGTGGTTTTGCACTCAATTGTTTCAGCATTTTTCTCCAATCACTTGCTGTCATATAAATATAAAAAATATTAAGTTTAAAAATTTAAATTAAACAAATTTTACACCAAAATTTTTTTCCATAAATTCTATAGCTTCTTGAGTTGTTACTTGTTGCCTTTTACCAATTTTACTTTTACATCTCTTTCTATAAATAACTCTCTTTCCTTTCTTCGCTAAAACAACTGAAACATCAAAACCAAGTATACCTATGTCTCTCCTATAGTCTATACCTGGCAAAGTAATATATTCCTTAATACCAAAATTTATAACACCTTTATCAACTTGCTTTTTGCTTAATTGATGCTTTACTCCTGCAAGTAAAATTTTTAATATCTCTATTGCATGTTTTTTTCTTAATGTAACTTTATAGCCTATAGGTAATCCTCTTCTAATTTTAAATGCTTGAATTCTTTTTTTAGCTTTAGTTAGTACAGGTTTTCTTTTTGTTATATATTCCAAAAGTTTTCTATATTTCTCCAATTTTTCTTGATCACTTGTTGTTGCATGTAAAACAACTTTCTCAACAAAAATTTGTTGCATAGGATTAGCATTAGGCATTTTTATCAATTAATTCTTTATTTTTTTCATCAATAACAAAAATACAATCTAATAATGTTTCTATTTGTTTTTTATCAATTTCTATTATAGCAAAACTTCTATTACCTTTAATTATTTTCTCTATAAATTTACCAGTATAGCCTACATGCTTTCCTTTTATTATATAAACAAAAGAATTTTTCTTTAAAGGAATATGCTTAATTATTTTTTTATTTTCTATATCAAATAATACTGAATCTCCAACTTTTAGTTCATTGTCAGCAAACATAGTTCTACCATCATGAAATGTTACTTGAATTCTTGCTTTTTTTAACATTTTTTTATTTTTTATTTTTAAAGGTTTAATATTTGCAATTTCTTTTGGTAATTCGATCAATTTTAATTTATTTTTTTTATTTAAAATTAATGTATAATATTTATCTATCTTAGGTAAATATAATCTATCAAATAAACCTAAAGCATCTTTATAGCTTTTTACTCTTCTTCCATCAATCCTTATTTCATTATTTGCAATTAATTTTTTTGTTTCTCTCGTATTTGTAGCAATTTTTAATATATCTCTAAAAATTATATTAATTGGTAAACAAAATTCAAGAGGATGACCACAAGGATATGGCCTAGTTATCCAAACATTTTTCTTTCTTTCAATAGGCCAAGTTTTTGGCATTGCTAATGTTTTTAAATGCCTTGTCATTTTAAGTTTTTTTTCTTCTTTCTATTATTTCTAATCTTTTTTTATCATCGAGATTAAGCTCAACAACTTGTAATTTACTAGCATCAAATGGAACTAAAACATTAACACCACTTTGTTTTTTTATATTTATTCCTTCTAAATAAACTTTTAATTTTTTTAAATCTATCTTAATAACTTTTGCAATTTTTCCTTTAAATTTTCCCCGCATTATTTTTACAACATCACCTTTTCTTAATGGAATACTTCTAAAACCATATTTTTTTCTTAATTCTCTGCTAAGATTTGAAGATAAAAATTTATGCCTTATATGAAGTGGGGCATTAAATCTATATTTTCTCTGTTTTTTTGGATTTTTACTAGATTTCCAATGTTTACTCCACTTTTTAGCCATTTTATATTATAATGCTAGCAATTTTAGCTACAAATGGCCATCTTTCTGCAACTTCTTTTGCAATAGGCCCTTTTATTAAAGTCCCCATAGGATTTCCTTTATCATCTTTAAGTAAAACACAAGCATTATCTTCAAAAGCTATTCTCTCTCCAGTAAGCCTTCTATATGGCATTCTTTGCCTTATTATTACTGCCCAATGTGTTTGTTTCTTTAATTCTAAATTTCCAACTCTAACACTAACCCTAACTAAATCGGCAACTCCACAGCTTACTTGTCTTTTTCTTCTAGTTTTTCCTCTTCCTCCCTTAACAGCTACAATTCTTACTTTCTTTGCTCCACTATTATCTGCTACATCAATCAAACTTCCAATATGTAAGCCTTTTGTTATTCTTGCTTTTACAGGCATCATTTTATTTTTCTAATTAGTACATGATGTATCATTTTACTTATAGGTCTTGTTTCTCCTATCTCAACTTTATCACCAATATTAACTTTATTTATCATACAATCTGGAAGATGAGCATGAATCCTAGTAAACCTTTTTAAATATCCTTCATATTTTTTCAAATAAATATAACGTTCAAATTCTATTGTAATTTTTTTCTGTTTTATATTTTTTCTTTTTATTATCCCTATAAATTTTCTACCTCTAATTTTTATATCTCCATGAAATGGACAATTTCTATCTTTGCATGCTTCTTGATTTTGTTCTTTTTCTATTTCATGATTTTCTTTTTTTTCTTTAGCCATATTTTTCTTATAAATTTAAATTTTTAAATTTTTAGAAAAAACAAAAAATCTATCTTTTTATTCTTTTCTCTATTCTTCCAACAAGTTTTTTTCCTTCTATTAAAACTTTATATTTATCAATATAAACAATAAACCAACAATCTTTTTTTATTATTTTTTTCTCTCCTTTCTCTGTAGAAATAATTAATATATTAGCTCTATCCTCAACACATTTTCCTTTAATACCTATATTATATTTATTTTTAGAATAAAAAACTTCAACAATTTTTCCTACTAATGTTTGTTTTACTATCTGAGAAATTTCTTTTAAATTTTTTTCCATTTTTTATTATTCTATTATTTCTATAAGTTCTTTATTAAACCCTTGTTTTATAAGTTCTTCTTTTACTTCTTTTATATGATCCCCTTGAAGTTCTATAGCATTATTTTTAACAGTTCCTCCACAAGCAAGTTTTTGTTTTAATATTTTCGCTAATTGTTTTATATCTATATCTTGTAACCCATAGATTAAAGTTACCTTTTTCCCGAAACTTCTTTTCTCAGTTTTTATTGTTATTTTTTGTTTTTCTTTTGCTATTGCCTCACAAACGCAAGCAGCTTTAGGTAATCCACATTTAGGACAAATTTCCATATTCAAATTTTATATTTATATTTCAAATTAAGTATTGTTTTAATTCTTGCAATTGTTCTTTTTATTTCTCTTGTTTTTATTTTTACACCTTGACCAACCTGTTTAATATTCCTTTGTTTTATTAATTCTAATTCTAAATCTCTAAGTTTTTTTAATAATTCTTCCTTACTTAGCATTGATAACTCTTTTTTTCTTATTATAGCCATATTTTATTCTGTTTTTTCTTTTATTTCAATTTTATCTGGCAAAATTGAAAATGGCTTTATAATTCTAACTTTTATTCCAACATATCCAGGAATTGTTAATGCTTCCGTTTTTGCATAATCAACTATTTGTTCTCTATATGCACCACTCTTAATTAAATTTCCAAAACTAAAAAGCCAACTTCTTGCTCTTTCACTTGGTAGTTTTCCAGTAAGTCTTATTTCTGCACCAATCGCACCAGCTTCTTTTATTTTATCTAATGCTCTATAAGCAACAACCTTAAATGATAATGGACCAAATTTCTCTATAGATTTTTTTATATATTCAGCAACACTTGCAGCATCAAGAAACATATTATCAATAGGCTGAACTTCTATTTGTGGATTATCTAAACCAAATTGTTTTTTTAATATTTCAATAATTTTATCAATATTTTCTCCTCGAGAACCAAATATTAAATGTGGTTTACAACTTTTTATAATAATTTTTTCACCTAATGGAGTTCTCTCAACTTTTACAGAACTTACATAATCAAAATTCTTTTTAAGATATTCTCTAATCTCAAATTCTTGCTTCTTCAAGTTTATAAATTTTTTCTCTATCATTTTTCCTTCTCTTTTATTTCTATATATAAATGAGTTCTTTTAAATTTTCTTCCAAAAAATCTACCAGGCCTAAAAATTGTTTCACCTTTGTTAGCTTGAGCTTTACTTATATAGATTTTATTTTCATCTAAACCAATTTGAGTTGCATTTGCAATAGCTTGTTTCAAAATTTTTATAAAATATTTAGCTGCTTTTACAGGATATCTTCCTTGAGCATGTTTAGTTAATCTATGCTTTTTCTTTCTATGAGGAATTTCTCCTTTTAGAGGGATAGCTTTTTTTAGAGCAATAACTTCTTCCATTAGTTTTATAGCTTCTTTTGGATGTTTTCCTTTTATTATTCTACATATAGCAACAGCTTTCTTGGTTGATATAGGTAAATTAAAACCTTTAGCAACAGCGAATTTGTTTTCCATTTTATTTTACAGATAAAAATGCAGAACTTTTTGTTGCTCCAACACCAGGAGCACTATGTTTTACAGGTTTTCTTGTTAAGGCAAATTCTCCAAGTCTATGACCAACCATATCTTCACTAATTTTAACAGCTTCAAAACTTTTTCCATTATGAACATATATTGTTAATCCGATCATCTGTGGTACTATAACGGCGTCTCTCCAATGGGTTTTTATTGGTTTATTTTTCTCAAGTTTTTTCTTGATCCTTTTTAAAAAATTTTCATATTTATCTAATTGCCTTAAAATACTTCTTCTTTCTCTACTTTTTACAAGCATAGCAAACTCTTTTAAGCTGAGAGCTTTTAATTCATCAATAGTTTTACCTCTAAATTTAAAAGTTATTGCCTCGATTTTTTCAATTTTCTCTCTCATTTTATTTTTTTCTTCCTGTTCTTTTTGGTCTTATTAAACCAACCTTTGCTCCTGGAGGAGCATTCCAATGTGCAATTTTACTTTTTATATGTTTTCCTCTACCAGATCCAAAAGGATGATTTACAGCATTCATTTTTACTGCACTAGTCCTTGGATAAAGTTTATTTAAAGCTTTCATTTTATGCCATTTTGCTCCTGCTTTTACAAATGGTTTTTCAATTCTGCCAATTCCTGCAGGAACTCCAATTGTTGCCCTACAACTAGCAAGTAAAATTTTTTCTTTTTTACTAGGTAATTCTATTATAACTTTATCTTCTAATTTTTTCTTTATTCTTGCATAACTAGCTCTACAAAGTTTTCCTCCATCAAAAGGTTTTATTTCTATATTAAAAATTTCAGTTCCAACAGGAATTTTTGATAATGGCAAAATATTGCCAATAGCTATATCAGCATTTTCTCCTATTCCTATTTTTTGTCCTTTATAAACATAAAGAGGAGCAACATTATAAAATATTTCTCCATTAGCTTTTATTTTTATTAAAGGAGTATGATGGGCAACATTATGAATTATATCAACTATTTCTCCTTCTCCTTGAATATTTGGATAACTAACTTTGATAGAAAATGCTTTTTTTCTTACTTTATATGTTGGACTACCTTTTCCTCTTCTTTGTTGGATTATTCGCTTTCCCATTTTATTCTTAATTTCTAAATTTTTTAAATCTTTTCTTAATAAAAGAAATTTATATTAATCCAATTTTACTTGCTATCTCACTAGCTTTATATTCTGGCTTTAACTTAATATAAGCAATTTTTTTACCTCTTGAATTTATTAATGTATTAACTTTTTCAACTTTTACATTAAATATTTCTTCAAATTCTTTTTTTATTTGTTGTTTATTTGCTTCTCTTGCTACCTCAAACAAAATTTTATTTTCAGTTTCAACAAGTTTTAAAGCTTTCTCACTAATAATTGGTCTTTTTAATATCATTTTAAAAATTCCAAATTTATATTTAATTTTTCAGCACTTTTTCTTATTCTCTCATCAAGCTCTTTTAATCCATTAATTGTAAAAGCAGTTAATCTTGCTGGTTTATTGCCTATTGCTAAATGCTTTACAGAAACTCTATTAGCATCAACAACATCAATTGCCAAAGTTTTGAAATTTATATTTTCATCTTTAGATTTTATAAGTAATAAACCTGCTGATTTTTTATAATATCTTCCTCTCCTTTTTCCTTTTCCAGCTCTAATTTTCTTCTCTTTAAATATTACTTCCTCAACTTGAGAAAAAATTTTCTTTAATGCATTTTTTAAATCTTTAACTTTTTTTAATTTTTCAATCCCATCTATAATTACTGGAAAACTCAAATCTACATTTTTTCCTTTGAGTTTTTCATATCTATTTAAAACAAAATTTTTGTTTGCTATAGCTGTCAAAGCATAAAGTAAAGCTAAAAATTTTTCTTTTTTATTAATTTTTCTTTCTCTTCTAATAGGCCTTGGTGGATGAGCTCTATGGCCGCCTCTTGCACTAGGAACAAACGCTCCAACCCAATAAAATCCTTGTGGTTTTCTTCTAAGCAATATTTTTCTTGGAACTCTACTTATTCCTCTTCCATAAGCAGTTCTATAGCGTCTTCTCGCATGTCTAACTTTACCACTAGCACTTGTTTCCTTTCCTGCTAAAATATAGCTTCCATATTTATGTTTTGCATTCAATTTTAATGCTTCATATACTTTACTTATAATATCTTCCCTATATTGTAAATCGAAATATATAGGCAAATCTATTTGATTAATAACATTGCCATTAACATCATAAACATTAACTTTTTTACTCATATTATTTTTGAATATCATAATTTAATTTTATTAAGCTATAATCTTGCCTCAATACTTTTTTAGATTCTCTTAATGGGAATGTTATAAATAATGGTCTCTTTGATGGACCAATTACACTACCTTTAAGCATAATAAAATCTCCATCTATAAAACCATAATGCAAAAATCCTCCTTTTTTATTTATATTTTTTTCTTTAGAGTTTCCGAAATCAACAATATATTTATTATATTCTACTCTTGTAAAATATCCTAATTGTCCAGCCATAGGAACCCTAAATGAAACTTTTGAAGGGTTCCAAGGTCCAAGGCTTCCTGGTCTTCTAACTCCTTTCTCGCTTTTATGTTGTTTTCTCTTTATACCAAAACGTTTTATAGGGCCTGAAGTACCTTTTCCTTTAGTAACTCCTCTAACATCTACTAACTTTATTGAATTAAATATAGTTTTAGGATCTATATCTTTATCTAAATTATTCTTAATCCATTCTATCTGCTGATCAATATTTCCTCCTAAAGCAATCTCAACAATATCCGGAGTTTTTTTTAATTTTATTAATTTAGGTTTTGTATAAACAATAATTCTAATTTTATCTGCTTCTTTTGCTTTTTCTTCTATTTCTTTTATTATTTCTTCTTTACTTTTTTCTTTTTTGCTTGCTTTAACTTTTCTTTTTAACCATTTATAATCTTTAAAGGCCAAATTATTAATTACTTCTCCTATACATTTATTATCTTTATAAAATCTAACTGATAAAATTCTTTGAGGAGGCAATTCAATTATTGTTACAGGTAAAAAAATTTCTTGATTATAAGTTAAACTTTTATCATAATTATCTTTAACTATTACACTCTCCATTCCTACTTTATAGCCAATAATTCCGAGTGGCCCTATAAAATTTTTATATTTTTCTTCTAATGGTTTCCAATTTACTTTAGGCAAAATTTTTTTTGCTCTTTTTCTAGGCCAAAATTGCAAACTTCCTGCACGTGGTTTACTTTCTTTTGGCATTCTTTTAAAATTAATTTATATTTATAAAATTTTTTGATTAAAAAATAAATTTTCAAATAAAAAAATAAAAAATATTAACCAGTATAAGATGTTATCTCTCTTTTTTCTGGTTGTTTTATCTTTTTTTCTATTTCCTTATATCTTTCCATTTCAGCTTTTGTTATACTTGGTTTTATTTTATTTAATGCAATTTCGAAATGCTTTAATTTAACTTCTTTTGCATTTTTATTTTCTCTCAATGCAGCTAAAGCAGCTTCTTTACATACTGCAGCAAGATCTGCACCACTATAACCATTTGTTCTTCTCGCTATTTCCTCTAAATTTACATCTTTTGCT
Source organism: Candidatus Pacearchaeota archaeon (assembly GCA_038817835.1). GTDB lineage: Archaea > Nanobdellota > Nanobdellia > Pacearchaeales > JAPDKA01 > JAWAZI01. Next base: position 108,117 of record JAWAZI010000001.1, read on the forward strand.
AGAGGCATATTTCTTGTATGTATTTTTAAAATTTCTAATCTTGCTTTCTCATCTGGTGGTCCAACAAAAATTAATTTATCAAATCTTCCTGGTCTTAGTAAAGCTGGATCTAAAATATCTGGCCTATTAGTAGCACCAATAACAACAATTCCTTTAATTTCTTGTAAACCATCCATCTCAGCAAGTAATTGATTTAACATTCTTTCTGTTGTTCTATTTATATCATATCCTCTTCTACTTGCTATAGCATCTATTTCATCAAAAAATATTATACAAGGAGCAACTTGTCGCGCTCTTTCAAAAACTTGTCTTATTCCTTTCTCACTTTCACCAACCCACTTGCTAAGCAAACTTGGACCAGCAACATAAATAAAGTTAGCTTCACTTTCATTTGCTACAGCTTTAGCTAAAAGAGTTTTTCCTGTTCCAGAAGGACCATAAAGTAAAACACCTTTAGGAGGCTCTATACCTAATCTTGCAAAAGCTCCAGGCATCTTAAGAGGCCATTCTATTGCCTCTTTTAATGCTTGTTTTGCTTCTTCTAAGCCTCCTATATCTCTCCATTTTACATTTGGAGTCTCTACTAAAACTTCACGCATAGCACTTGGAACAACTACCCTTAAAGCATTTTGGAAATCTTTCATTGTTACTTGTAATTTTTCTAAAATTTCTGGAGAAAGAGTTTCTTCTTCAAGATTTATATTTGGTAAAACTCTTCTTAATGCAGCTAAAGCAGCTTCTTTACATAATGCAGCCAAATCTGCACCAACAAAACCATGAGTTATATCAGCAATTTTTTCTAAATTTACATCTTTTGCTAGAGGCATATTTCTTGTATGTATTTTTAAAATTTCTAATCTTGCTTTCTTATTTGGTACATTTATAGCAATTTCTCTATCAAATCTTCCGGGCCTTCTCAAAGCAGGATCTATAGCATTAGGTCTATTAGTAGCTGCAATAACTATAACTTTTCCTCTACTCTTTAAACCATCCATCATAGTTAATAATTGAGATACTACTCTTCTTTCAACTTCTCCATAGCTTTCTTCTCTTTTTGGAGCTATTGCATCTATTTCATCAATAAAAATTATTGATGGTGCATTTTTTTCAGCTTCAGTAAATATATCTCTTATTCTCTTTTCACTCTCACCATAAAATTTACTCATTATTTCAGGACCAGCTATACTATAAAAATTAGCTTCACTTTCATTTGCTACAGCTTTAGCTAAAAGAGTTTTTCCTGTTCCTGGAGGACCATATAACAAAACACCTTTTGGTGGTTCTATACCTAATCTCTCAAAAATTTCTGGATGCTTTAAAGGTAATTCTACCATTTCCCTAATTTTTCTTATTTCTTCATCTAAACCACCTATATCTTCATAAGTAACTTCTGGAACTTTTTCTTCTATAACCTCAACAGCTGTAGGTAAAAGTTCTATTTGAGTAGTATCAGTAATAACAACAGCTCCCTTTGGCTTTGTATTAACAACAATAAATCTTGTAGTAAAAAATGGTATACTAAAAGAATTAAAAGATCTACCAAAAGCTTCACCAAAAATAGAAATAAGTTCTTCCATATCTTCAAACATATCTTCCTTTCTCCTTTTGCTTAATACAACTAGATCACCTTTTATAACCGGTCTCCCTAATAAACCTGCTTTTAAAATATTTTCACTTATTTTAACACTAATTCCTTTTTGTGCAGGTGCAATTACTACTCTTTCTGCTTCACTAACATCAGCTTTCTTAACTATAACATAATCCCCAATTCCTGTTTTTGCATTTCTTCTTGTTATACCATCAATTCTTATTATATCTTCTCCAATATCTGCAGGATACCCTCTATCTACAATAGCAACAGTCTCCCTTTGACCTTTTATATTTATAATATCCCCCGGATTACAACCAATTTTCTTCATCAAACTTCTATCTATTCTTGCTATTCCTTTATATGCATCTTCTTGTAAAGCTTCAACAACTTTTAACTTTAGTTGATTTAATTGTTCCATTTTTACTCAATTAATTTTTTTATTTTATTTTCTATCTCATCAAATATTAAATTTATTTTTCCAATTTCTTCAAGCATTATTTTAACTTGTCTCTCTTTTTTAATATTAAATTCTTTTTCAATTTCATTTATAAAGTTAATTATTTCTTTAGGAAGGGTTATAGCATAACTATTTCCAACAAATCTAAGTTTCACTAAAAATGTTTTTTTCTTTAGATTTTTAAAGTTATTATACTCATAAATATCTTGTGGATGCCAAAATTTTTCTTTACATTTTTCACAGTAAGCATATCTCAAAATAAATCCGTCTTTAACTATAGTACCTTTTTTCATTTCCTTTTTGCAATTTTTGCATATGATAATATTTTCAAATATATCTTCCATGTATATACAAACATGTATATATTTAAAAATTTTTCGGTTATAAATTTTAATTAAATATAAAACAAAAACTTCAAAAAATTTAAAAATTCAGAAAAAAATTAAAAATTAAAATGGTGATAATATGTACTAGTTGTGGTAGAAAAATTTATAGAGGTAAATATAGAGTAAAAAATTATTTATTCTATTATTGTTGGAAATGTGCAAAAAAATTAGGAAAATTAAAGGCTAAAGAAAAATAAAAAAATTTAAAAAATATTACTACTTCTAAATAATTATGGAAAATAAAATAATTTCATTTTTTAGTCCTGGAAAAATAAGAAATAGGGATTTAAAAAAACTTGAAGACTTTATTGAAGATATTTATAAAATTAAAGAAAGAGATTTAAAATTATTTGAAGAGATTGAAAATTGGAATAAAAATAATAGAAATTATTATTTATTATTACCAGAAAATTTTTTTCCTAAAACAAGAGAAAGAGAAAAAAGAAAGAGAATTAAAGAATTAAAACTAAGTAGAGAAAAAACAAAATCGATAGAAATTATTGAAGAAAATATCATAACTCCACACAAATTATTTAAGGAAGAATTAAATAAAATAAGAGATAATTATAAAAAAAATGATTATCCTTATTCTTTCTTAGGAATTAGTTGGAGATATGGAAATAAAAATAAATTAATATGGACAACTGAATTAGTAGAAGGATTTTTACTTTATAAATTGGCTAAAGAAATAATAGAAATTAAAGGATATTTTGATGAAAGAAGTATTGAAGAATTTATAAGAATGGATGAACTACAAAAGTTAAAAAAAGAATATAAAATATATAAATTAACTAAGCCGATAGAAGAGATTGGTGGTATTATAACTGCTAAAGTTCCATCTAGAACTCAAGAAAAATTTTATAATGTTCATATAAAAGGAGTTCCACTAGAAAAATGGTCTATTTGGCCAACTATAAATGCTAAATGTAATTGTGATATTTCTGGATGGCATACAACAACATACATAAGACCAAAAAATGAAGAATTTTTTTGTGCTCATATAATTGCCGCTTATTGGACAGCATTTAATAAATATAAAGAAAAAATTTCTATAATTCCTTTCTTTTTACCAACAAAAAAATTAGAAAATATTTATTTAAGCTTAAAGAAAAATGTTTTTATTGAGTATGAAAATAATAAAAAACCATTAAGTAAAACAAAAATAGAAATAATGCTCAATAGGGCAATACTTTTAAATTATTGTAATTTTTATTTATAATTCTATGGAAGAAATAATAAATGAAATAAAACAAAAAAAAGAATTCTCAAAGATAGATGAAAAATTAATTAGAAAGCTTTTAAAAAGAAATAAATTTTATAAAAGATTTCTAAAAAGTAAAAAGAAAAATGATAGAAAAAAAACAATAAAAAGTATAAGAATGTTATTAAGAAAAATTGTAACTCCAATGCCAAAAATATTCTATAAAAATTTTGAATATTTCATTGAAAATTTAGATAATGAAGAGATAATAAAAAAAATAATAAAAGTAAATATTTCAACTAAAGAAAGAGAAAATATCTATGAATGGCTAACAAATGAAATAAAAAAAATAAATTCAAAAAAAATTTATGACCTTGGTTGCGGAATTAATGCTCTTGTTTTATATCAATATGGAATAAATCTAAACAAGTATATAGGATTTGATATTGATGGATATTGCATAGATTTAATTAAAAAATTTAGTGAATTAAAAAATTTAAATTTGAAAGCAATAAAAAAAGATGTAACAGAAATTAATTTTGATGAATTTGAAAAAAATGATTTAATTTTAGCATTAAAAATACTAGATGCTTTAGAAGAAATAGAATTAGGAATAAGTAAAAAAATTGTTAATACAAAATCAAAAAAAATAATAAGTTTTTCTATAAAAAGTTTAAGTGGAAAGAGAATGAGAGAAAGAAAGTGGTTTGAGAAAATTTTAAAAGAAGAGAAAAAAAATTTCATAAAAATAAAAAAATTAAATGAAATTTTTTATTTTATAGATTGATAGTTTATTGTTGCATCTAAGAGGGTTTTGATAAATTGAAATAGCAACATTTACATGTTATGGATACCAGAATTAATTTTAAGCATAAATAAGTGGTTAAGTTTGATTAGATTGAGCAAAACGAATAAAATTTAATTTTTTATCTAAATAGTACCAACAACGCAACAATGCAGATTGATAGAAATATTTATAAATTTAAAATTTTTATATTTTAAAGCAGCTGGGGAATCTAGGGTTTACACTGAGGCACTTCGGTGCCTATTGAAGATCTGCCTTTGTGCAGATCACCTAGAACCTTTAAGCTGCTTTTAATTTTTTAAAAATAAAAAATTCTTCAATGTTGCATAATTTTTTATTTCTTTCTATACTAAATTGTGGACATGCTGTAATTATAAAAAAATCAATATCAAAATTATCAAATTCATTTAGCCTTATATCGTTACATAAAAATAAAAAAGCTTTTTTATTTGTTCTTTCAATTTCTTCTTTTATTTTTAATGCTAAATCAAAATTCTCTTGTCCTGGTTTAACAGAAACTATAATGCCATAATTTTTTGCTCTATTAAAATTTAACCATCTTGCCTTTAAATCATTTATTTGTTTATTAATTTCTGTTTCATCAATTTTTTTAAATTCTTTATTAATAATAAAAACAGGTTTTATGTAATAAGCTATATCAAAACTTTTATATTTAAAAAATAAATTATTAATTTGTTTTTTTATTATACTCAATCCATGAAAATATCCATCACTAACACATATATATGCATCAACATCAAATAATTTAATATTGCAACCAACAACTTGCTTAAATGCTAAAATTTTAAATTTATTTTTTAAAAATTTAAAAATTTCTCTAGCTATTAATTCATATTGAATTGAATAAAAAATAGCTAAATTCTTACAATTTATTTTTTTTATTTCATCTATCAATAAATTTAGAATTTTACGAGAAGGTTTATATTTATATTTTATTTTAACAAAAAAATTTTTCATTGCTTATTCTTGCCTTTCAGTTTTTTCTTCTGTCACTATTTTTTCTATTTTTTCTCCTTTATAAATTTCTGCAAAATTTGGAGTTGCAATCAAAATATTCTCTCCAAATCCTGCAATATCTCCTTCCAATGCTTCTACTGTTTTCTTTATTTTTGCAACAGCTCTTTTAACCTCGATTATATCTTTACTTCTCAATTGCCCTATGTCAATTACTGCTATTGTGTATCCTTCCCTCAAAACATTTAAAACTTTAGTAACGTCATCAAAAGATTTTAATACAAATGGTCTAACTAAAACTTTTGATTTTCTTGGTTCTTTTCCAACTTCTATTTCAATATATTCTGGAGTTTCTTTCTTTGAGAATGCTTGTTTAATTTTTTTAATTACCATATTTTTCTTTTATTTTTCTATTTATAAATTTTTCTATTATTCATTTTTTTTCAAATTTTTTAATATTTCCTCCCTTATCTCGTCGATTTTTGACTTAAATATTTTTTCTTGTTTTTCCAAATTTTTTATTCTTAATTCTAATAAATCCTTTCTTTCATTTAATTCTTTTTTCAGCTCGTCGACATTTTTCTTTATCATTATTCCACCAATAATTTTAAATGCAGAATCTTCCTTCAATTTATTTAATTCTTCAAAAGCCTTTTCTACTTCATTTAGCTCTGCTTGAAATAATTGCTTTTGTAATAGTAATGATTGCAAATTTTGTTCATATATTTGTAATTCTTCCAAATCTTTTTTTTCTTTCATATTGCTTTTAATCTTTTCACTTTAAATCTAGGTTTATAAAAAACTCTTTGACCACAATTAGGACAAATAAAATTTTTTTCTAAAATTTTATGATTAACTTTCTTTCCACAAAAGAAGCATTTATAAATAGCCATAAAAACTTTTGTTATTTGAATATTTAAATTTTTCTTATTTCACAAAATATGCTTTCCCTGTAAACTTCTTACCACAAGATTTGCATTTATATATTCCATATGCTATTCTTTTTGCTGAATTTTTTCCACAATATATGCAAGGTTGTTTTTTTCTTTGCAAAACTTCTATTTCTATAACTTTTTTTCTTACTTTTAATCCATATCTACTACCAAATCTACCAGTTGATTTCACTTTTTTTGTTCTTTTTACCATTTTTTAATGCTTTTTTAATGGGGCCGCCCGGATTTGAACCGGGGTCGCCAGCTCCCAAGGCTGGAGTGCTAAGCCAGGCTACACCACGGCCCCAAATTTATTTTTTTTCTGTTTCAGCTTGTGTAGTTTGAGCTTGAGTTTCTTTAGCTTTTAATAATTCTTTAATAATTTTTTCTTGTTCTAATGATATTTTCTCAAAATCTTTTTTCAATTTTAAAATTTTTTCATTGCTAGGCTTTAATTCTTGAGTTTCAGCTTTTTTTATAAGTTCATCATAAACTCCGTTATTAATTTCTTCTAATATTTCTTTAGCATTTTTACTATCAACTAAAATACCAGAACTCAAACAACTTCCTAATACACATTTAACTGCTGATTTAAGATCATCAACCTTCATATCTTTCATCTTAATTTTAGCAATATTTATAACTTGTTCGATACTAATATTACCACTATATATAGATCCTGCCATCATACTACCTTTTGTAATTCCTATTTCTTTTTTTAATAATTCTCCTACAGATGGGGTAAGTACATTAACTTTAAACTCTTTAGTTGCAATATCAATATCAACTTCAACAGGAACTTTAAGTCCTGCATATTTGCTTGTAGCTTTATTTACTTCACCAATTAATTTTCCCATATTTATTCCTAGTGGCCCTAATTTCTGACTAATTGCTGGAGTTGGTTTCATATTTCCTGCTTCTACAAGTAATTTGATTATCATAAAAAAATATTTTTATTTTAATTTTAAAAATATTTGTATGCATTATTTTAGTTTATTTATAATGATATAAACTTTTAAGTGGTAAATAGAAAAATTTATAAAGGAATATCAAATTTAGTATTATGTCACTTGAAGATTTAATTAAAGATTTAATAGGTTTAAGCGAAAGAATAAGGAAAAATTGTAGTGAGGAATTAAAAAATAAAAATTGGAATATAATTGAAATTGAAAAATTTCCTTTTAACTTAAAAGAAAATTGCTATTGTAAATTTTGTAAAGGGAAATTAATTGAAGCTACAACTTTATTATATAGAGATAATAAAAATTTAATTTTTAATTCTTCATTATATTATTATCATAAAGATAATTCTGGCTTTTTCAAAAAAGAACAAGAATTGAATCTAAAGCAAAATGATATAACATATAGAAAATTTGATTCAAAATACAAAAAAGAACATATTATAAAAATAAATAAAAATGAAACAAAAAGTAATGAAATTGAAATTAAAGAAATATTTAATCTATTGATAGAAATTGAAAATGCATTTAAAAATGGAGTAACTGCTCATTTACTAGATTCCAAAAAATATTATTTGTTAAAATTTTAAATTTATAATTCTTAATTTATATATGAAAATTTTACTTCATGTTTCTGGAGAGATAGGAACAAAAGGAAAAAATAGAATAAAATTCGAAAGAAAATTAGGAGAAAATATAAAGAAAAAAATTGAAAATGTAAAAATTAAAAGGGCATTTGGAAGTTTTTTAATAGATATTAATAAAAAAGATAAAGAAAAAATTAAAAAAATTCCTGGAATTGCATGGATAGCTGAAGTTTTAGAATGTAAAAAAAATTTAAATGGGTTAAAAAATGCTGTTTTAAAATTAATAAAGGAAAATAATATTAAAGAATTTGATATAAAAGTTAATAGATCTTGGAAAGGATTTAAGTATAATAGCCAAGAAATAAGAGATTATTTAATAAGAGAGCTTAAAAATTTTGGTTTAATCTTCAAACCTAAATCAAATAATATATTTATTGAAATAAATAAAGATTGGTTTGTTGTATTTAAAGAAAAAGAAAAATGTATAGGTGGCTTACCAACAACAATGAGTGGAAAAGCTATAATTTTAATTTCTGGTGGAATCGATAGTGCTGTAGCATCTTTTCTTGCAATGAGGAAAGGTTTGGAATTAATTTTTTTACATTTTCATAACTATCCATCAAACTATACAAAAATAATAGATGAAAAAATATTGAAACTTGTAAAAAAATTAAACGATTTTCAAATAGAATCTAAAATATATATTATAAGCTTTGTTGAAGCACAAAAAGAAATAATTAAAAAAATTCATCCAAAATATAGAATGATGTGTTATAGATGGCTTATGTTTAAAATTGCTGAAATTATAGCTGAAAAAGAAAATGCAAAAGTAATAATAACTGGTGATTCTCTCGGACAAGTTGCAAGTCAAACTTTAGATAATATTTCTTTAATTATTAAAAATTCAAATTTACCAATATTCATGCCTTTACTTAGTTTTGATAAAGCTGAAATAATTGAAATTGCAAAAAAAATTGGAACTTATGAAATAAGTATTATTCCTTATGCTGATTGTTGCAGTTTTATGATAGCAAAACATCCAGCTACAAAAATTGAAGAAAAAAAATTTTTAGAATTAATAAAAAATTTAAGAATTAAAAATATCATCAAAAAAAGTTTAAATAATATAAGAATTGAAAAAATAAGATGAAAAAATTTGAGCAACCAAAATTAAGTAGTGGCAATAAAGCTTTTGATGAATGGTTAAATGGAGGTTATGAAAGAGAAGTAATAACTTGTTTCTATGGACCATATGCAACTGGAAAAACAAATTTTTGTCTTATGGCTTTAAGTGAGCTATTAAAAAGAGGAAAAAAAGCTATATATATTGATACTGAATCTAGTTTTAGTTTTGAAAGACTTAAACAAATAATGGGTAATGAATATAAAAGAGAAAGATTAAAAAATGTTTTAATTTTTAAACCTACAAGCTTTAAAGAGCAGATAGAAGTTTTTGATAAAATATTAAAATTAAGAAATTTTGATGCAATATTTGTAGATTCTATAGGAATGCTTTATAGACTTGAATTGGGATTATTAAAAGAAGAAGTGAAAGAGGATGAAAAAGAAATTGAAAAAGAAAAAATAAGAAAAATAAATTTATTCTTAGCCAGACAACTAAGAATACTAAGTGAATTAGCAAGAAAAATGAAAATCCCAATAATAGTAACAAATCAAGTTTATCAAGATTTTGAAGGAAATATACATATGGTTGGAGGAGATTTATTAAAATATTGGAGTAAATGTTTAATACAACTTGAAAATTTGGGTGATAAAAGAAAAGCAACATTAGTAAAGCACAGATATTTGCCACAAAAAGAATTTATCTATAGAATAGTTGAAAGAGGAATAGAAAAAATTAGAAAATTTTTATTTTAATCTGTTTTTTCTTTTATTTTTTCCATATCTATGAAATCTTCAATTTTAACCTCTTTTTTTATTCCTAATGATTCCAAATATCCTTTTGCCAATAAATAAAAAACTAATCCTAATGAAGATTCTTCTCTATTATTTATAGGTAAAACAAAATCGATGCCTTTAGTATATGTATTACTATTACACAAAGCTAAAACAGGAATTTTAACTTTATTAGCATCTTTTAAAGCATTTTTATCTATAATTGGATCTACAATTAAAACTAATTTTGGTTCTAAAAAATTTTCTAAATTTGGATTAGTTAATATTCCTGCAGGATATTTTGATGTAAAAGCTTTTATCCCAGTATAAAAAGAAAACATTTCTATGGCTTTTCTTGCTTTGGGATTTTTTCCAACTACAATAATATCTTCTGGTTGGAATTTAGATATATAGTTTATAGCTTCTCTAATTTTTTGATCAATAATGTCTGTATTAAAAACAGCAACACCATCTCCTTTTCTCTTAAATACATATTTTCTCATATCAGGAGTTATTATCTTATGTCCAACATAAACTTTTGTTTTTATATATAAATCTAAATTAATAAGATAATCTTGTTCTTTTTTCTGTTTTGCCATAATTCTTTTTTGTTTTTTATTTTTTAAATTTTTTGAAGTTTAATTTTAAAAATAAAAAACTA
>JAWAZI010000002.1:0-84499 GCA_038817835.1 Candidatus Pacearchaeota archaeon
ATCACCCGAAATATTATTAGATGAATTAAAAAATATTTGAATTCCTTCTTCTGATAATTCTTCTTTTAAGAAATTAGTAATATCAAATTTTTTTATTTCTGTAAGAAGTGATGGCAAACTTAAAGTTAAATTTTTTGTTTTTCCTATTAATATTAATTCAGGATTTCGTGCTGGAGTATATGGAACAGTTCTCACACTTAAATTAAGCCTGCTATACTTTATAGCCCATATAGAAATATTGTCTAGATCTTTTAACATTAAATGTTCGCATTCTTCTTCTATCATATAATTTGGAGGATAATAATGCCAATAAGAATAGCAACGAAGGGGGGAAGAAATAGATTGAAAGAAGGAATCAATACCTTCCCCCCAACCAACCTTTCTTACTTTAATTCTCCAACCCTTTTTAAAATTAAATCCAGTAAATGTGAGCCATGAAGGAAGTTCTCCCCATTCACAATATTCTATCCATTGACCAGTATACGCATTATATCCTACTATTCGACACCAGGATGATGTTTGGAACCAAACGCTAGCTGAACAATTTTCTATTCTAAAATTTTCTCCTCCCATCATAAATTCATAACTAGTGGCACAAATATCAGGAGTTTCAGGAAAACCAAAAATAGTAAATCGTGCAGATCTATAAAGAGGCATCCATATTCCATAAAGATATCCAACTTGTGGCCATAAAATACTAAAAACTTCTATTCTCTTACCTAAAATTACTGTACCAAGATATCCTCGCACAGAAGTACTTGTTATTTCACTTCCAATGAAAGGAAAAAGTAATAAAAACAATAAAATACTACTTGCAATCATAAGTATTAATCTATCCTTCATTACCATCTTTAACCTCTTTTTAAATCCTCTTTTTAAATAATATTATTTAAAATTTTTGGTTTAAAAATTTTATTTATTTCTTAAGAAAAAATTATAAAAATTTCAATGGGCGTGGTCCTACAAGGTTTTTAACAAATTTGTTCCAAAATTCTTTATAGACTTTATGCTGAAGGAAAAATAACCTATCTTAGATTAAGTAAAGGGAAGAAGATTTTAATTTTACTAATATTAATAATACCAATAATTTTTTCTCGCTGGATGTAGAAGTATAAGTTATAATTCTCTAAAATATGTTTGTGCTTGCTTAGCAACTTGCTATAAAAGTGGAGAAGTGTGAAATAAAAAATATCACTTGTAATCCTATGACGTGGGAAGAATGGAATAAAAAGCGAGAAAAAGAACTGGAACAATTGGAAAGAGGAAATCCCGCTAGGAAATATTGAATTTCCTTGAGTATAGGTAGCCATTATGCCAGCTAGATTAAATCGCAATTTAATCTTCTTAAAGCTTATTATGGGCCCGCTGGGATTTGAACCCAGGACTTCCACGTTATCAGCGTGGCGCTCTAACCTGGCTGAGCTACGGGCCCTCTTTTATTTAATTTTAATATTTTTATTTTAAAAGTTTTTTTAAACTTATAAATTGCTTATCAAAAAATAAAAAATTTAAAAAGTTTTATTATTAATTTTTAAAATGAAAAAAAATAATGCAAGAATACTTGAATTTGTTTTAATAATTATTATTATATTCCTTGGTCTACTTTTGATATTTTATGGAATAACTTATCCAAAAGCCCCAAAAGAAAAACAATGCATATATAAATTTGATGTTTTATCACCAAATGTAACAGTAAAATCAATGAAAGTACCTGCAGTTGATAAACAGGGAAATGGGGTAATTACAACTATTGTTGTTGAAGTTATGCCTGGAATAGGAAGAACTCTTGTTGATATAAATAATTTATTATTTTGGGCTGATACTCAAGAAAGTATAAGGAAAGCAAAAGAAGTAGCAGAAAATTATACAGGAATAAATTTAAGTAATTATGATTTAATTTATCATATTTACACAAATGCAAGTATTGTAGGAGGCCCTAGTGCGGGAGCTCCAATTACAATATTAACTATAGCTGCATTACTAAATAAAGAAATAAGACCAGACGTAACTATAACAGGCAGTATAAATTATGATGGCTCTATAGGTCCTGTTGGTGATATAATGGCAAAAGCAAAAATCGCAAAAGAAAATGGTGCAAGTCTTTTACTTGTTCCATTAACACAATCAAAAGAAGAAATAATTGAAGAAAAAGAAGTTTGTAAAAAAATTGGAGAGATTGAATATTGCACAAAAGAGCAAAAAGTTAAAATAGTTAATATAGCTGAAAAAGTTGGAATTGAAGTAAAAGAAGTTGCAAATATAGAAGAAGCTTTAAGTTATATTTTAATATAAATTTAAGTTTAAGTTAATAATTAAAATGGTAAATAAGTCAATAATTTGCTTCAGTTTTCACAAGTTTAATCTTAATTTATTTAAATTTAAGTTTATATTATAAAAATGGTATTCAAAAAGAAATGTAAAAATTGCAATAAAGAAATAGATAAAAAATTTAATTATTGTCCATATTGTGGAACAAAGCAAAAAGAGCCAGATGGTTTACTTGATGAAATAGAAGAAAGAATACCAATAATAAATTTTGGTTTTAGTGGAATTTTAAAAGATTTTGATAAAATAGCTAATGAAATAATAAGGCAAATGGATGAAGAAATGAAAAAAATTGATAAAAGAATTCCAATTGAAAATGAAAAACCAAAGGGGATATCTATAAAAATAACTTTTACTAATCAAGGTATTCCAAACATAGATATAATAAAACCAGAAAAAAAAGAGATTAAAGAAGAAAAAATAAAAAGAATTAAAGATGAAAGCTTAAAAAATATTGAAAAATTGCCGAGAGAAGAAGCAAAATACAAAATAAAAAGATTAGGTAATGTTATAATTTATGAAATAAATTTGCCTGGAGTTAAAAGTTTAGATGATATAGAAATAAAAAAATTAGAAAATAGTATTGAAATTAAAGCTATAGGAAAGGATAAAGTATATTTCAAATTAATTCCAATAAATTTACCAATTTATAAATATGAATTAAAAAAAGATAAGCTTATAATTCATTTTACTCAAATTTAAAATGTTTTATATGCCTAATGAAGATTCTTATATTATGAAAGAAGAATTAAGAAAAATTTTAATAAAAGAAAAACCAAAAAAAGTTTTAGATCTTGGAACAGGTAGTGGAATTCTTGCAATTGAAGCAGCAAAGATAGCAAAGTTCATAGATGCTGTTGATATAAATCAAGAAGCTTTAAAATTTGTAAATGAGCAAATTAAAAAATTAAATTTCAGAAACATTAATGTTTTTTATTCAGATTTATTTAGTAATATTAAATCAAAATACGATCTTATTGTGTTTAATCCTCCTTATTTACCAGAAGATAAAGAAATAAAAGAAAAATGGGTAAAGCAATCGATTTTTACTAAAGATGGAAATGAAATTATAATAAAATTTTTAGAACAAGCAAAAAATTTTCTAAATGAGAATGGAAAAATATTATTTTGTTTTAGTTCATTAAGTAATAAGAAATTTATTGAAAAAAAATTAAATGAGTTAAATTACAAATATAAATTATTAAGAAAAGAAAAATTTTTGTTTGAAGATTTTTATGTTTATTTAGCATCAAAATGAAAGAAATATCTGCTGGAGCAATTGTATTTTATTTGCAAGAAAATAAACCATTATATTTACTTCTATATAAAAAAGCTGAAAATAATTATAAAGAAAGATTTGATTTTCCAAAAGGAAATATAGAAACTAATGAAAAGCATGAAGAAGCTGCAAAAAGAGAAATAAGAGAAGAAACTGGTCTTGATGTAAAAATTTTACCAAATTTTAAAGAAAAATTAAGTTGGATTTATAAAAGAAATAATGAAATAATTCATAAAGAAGCGATATTTTTTATTGCTAGATCAAAAACAAAAGATGTTAAAATAAGTTTTGAGCATGATGGTTATGAATGGTTAGATTTTGATGAAGCTTTAAAAAAATTAAAATTCAAAAATCAAAAAGAACTATTAATTAAAGCAAATGAATATATAAAGGAATATTTAAAACAAAAAAAGCTTTATTAACAGCTTCCTTTAGAACTTAATGTAAAATATAATAAATTTTAAAAATTAAAAATAATTAAGAAAAATATGATATACCGAAAAAAAGAAAAAAAAGAATTTTTTTCACCTGAAGAGAAAAAAGAATTTTTAAGTTATGCAAGAGAAGTAGCAGAGAAAGGATATTATGATAATGCCGCAATTATTGCAGCTATGGTTGGAGCAAAAGATGAAGCAATAAAATATATAAAAAAGTTAGCTGATGAAAAAGGAGATTATTATAATGCTGCAAATACTGCAATTAAGATAGGAGCATTAGACTGGGCAAGAGAATATGCAAAAATAATAGCTGAAAAAGGAGATTATTATAATGCTGCAAAAATTACTGCTATGACTGGAGCAAAAGAGGAGACATTAGAATATATAAAAAAAATACCCGAAATAGAACATTCTAAAATTGGAGAGATTCTTACAATACTAAAAAATTATTATGAATCGTTAAGGAAAAAAGAGGAAGAAGAAGAAGGGAAAGAAAGAATAAGACCGCTGAAGTGGGAGTTATAAAGTTAAAAAGAAAAGCTTAATATTCTCCAATCATTTTTTTCCATGTCATAAATGTTGTTATTGCTGTTAAACCTACAATATCATCAATACTGCAACCACGAGATAAATCATTTATTATTTTTGATGTTCCTTGTAATATTGGCCCTAGTGCATGCCATCCAGCTAAATGCTGAACAAATTTATAGCTTATATTTCCTGCAGCTAAATTTGGAAATATAAAAACATTTGCATCACCTTTAATTAAAAGTTTATGAGAAAACTCTTTAGATTTTCTTATTGCAATTTCTCTAACTAGAGCTGCATCAGCTTGCATTTCTCCATCAATTATTGCATCTATTTTTTTCTTTTTGAAAATATCATTAGCAATTTCTATTGATTTTTTTATCCTTAATGGTTCTTCTCCTTTACCACTACCAAAACTAGAATAACTTAAAAAAGCTATTCTTGGTTTTTTTCCTGTAAGTAGTTTAAATGTTTTTGCTGAAAGAAAAGCAATTTCTGCTAATTGTTCAGAAGTTGGCATTGGAATTGCTGCAATATCTGAAAACAAAAAAATATTTTTTTCATTAAACATAAGCATTGCACCACTTATTCTATTAATTCCTTTCTCTATAAAATTAAAAGAAAGTTTTAAACTATAAGCACTTGCAAAACTACTACCTAAAATAACAGCATCTGTATAACCATTAATTAAAGATTCTTTTGTTAATTCAATTAATTCATTAACAGAATAATCTTTATTAAATCTTAATGGAATAGCAAGATTTTCATCTTTTATTATATTTATAGCTTTTCTTATTCTCAAATCTTTAAAATAATCAGGAAAAAGAATTCTTATTTGCTTTTTTTTATTAATTTTTTTAGCTTTTTGATAAATTTTTTTAAAAAATGGATTTTTTAACATTATAAAATTATTCTTCTTCCATTTTTTCAACCTCCTCTAAAATCTCTGCTGCTGTTTTTACTGGCCTAACTTTACCAGATTTTCCACAATAAGGACAAACTTTTGGCATATGATATGCTTTAAACTCATAGCCACAACTATCACATTGATAATGTTTTTGCTCTGCCATAAAAAATATTAAATTTAAAAATTTAAAAATTTATCCATTTTAGTTTTATATGGAATTATTAATAAAAGATGTTTTAAATTTAAAAGAAGGGGAAAAAGTAAAAATAAAAGGATGGGTATATAGAATAAGAAAATTAAAAGATAAAATATTCATTGTTTTGAGAGATTCTAGCGATATTTTACAATGTTTAGTAATAAGAGATAAATTTGATGATGAAACTTGGAAAAATATTGATAAAATTGGTATAGAAAGTAGTTTAATAATTGAAGGAAAAATAAGAAAAGATAAAAGAGCAGTTAATGGGGTTGAGATAGATGTTGATAAAATTGATATAATAAATATAGCAAAAGAATTTCCTATAACAGAATTTCAATCAACAGAATTACTTTTAGATTATAGACATCTATGGATAAGAAGTAGAAAACTAACAGAAATAATGAAAATTAGACATAACCTATTAAAAGCTGTAAGAGAATTTTTTTATGATAGAGGTTTTTATGAGGTTAGTCCACCGATAATAACAGGTTCTGCATGTGAAGGAGGAGCAACTCAATTTGAAATTAATTATTTTGATGAAAAAGCTTATTTAAGTCAATCTGCACAGCTTTATCTTGAAGCTTTAATTTATAGTTTAGAGAAAGTTTTTAGTATTACTCCTAGCTTTAGAGCAGAGCCGCATAGAACAAGTAGGCATCTTGCAGAATATTGGCATATAGAGCCTGAGGTAGCTTGGTTAGATTTTGAAGGACTTTTAAAATTGGAAGAAGATTTTATTAGTTATATATGCAGCTATATAGCAACTAATAATGAAAAAGAATTAAAATTTCTTGGTAGAGATCCAGAAGACTTATTTAAGGTTAAACCACCTTTTCCAAGAATTACTTATGATGAAGCAATAAAAAGATTAAATAAAATTGGTATGAAAATTCCATGGGGAAAAGATTTGAGAACATTAGAAGAAGAAAAACTAACAAAAAATTTAGAAAAACCTTTAATAGTTACACATTATCCGAGAGAGATAAAAGCATTTTATATGAAAGATGATCCAAAAAATAAAAAAGTTGTTCTCTGCAATGATATGCTTGCTCCAAATGGATATGGAGAAATTATTGGAGGCAGCGAAAGAGAAAATGATATAGAAATTTTAAAAGAAAAATTAATTGCTGCAGGAGAAAAACTAGAGAATTATAAATGGTATTTAGATTTAAGATTATATGGTGCAATTCCCCATAGTGGTTTTGGTGCAGGTGTTGAAAGAATTTTAAGATGGATATGTAAATTAGATCATATAAGAGATGCGATTCCTTTCCCTCGTACAATAAGAAGAAAGTATCCATAATATAATCAATAAATTTTTAAACTTTATTTTTTATTAAAATTTTATGAAAATTAAACAAATTTTTGTTTTGATATTAGCAATTTTTTTAATATCTTTTTCTTATGCTCAAACTAGTTTTAGTTTCGAGAAAAAACCTATAAGAACAACATTAGTAAGTGAATTTAAAAATATTCCACTAATTTATAAATTAAATATAACTAGCCATATTCCAGGAACAAATGAATATATATTTTTTTCTCTTTTAGATTTAATGATATTCCCACAACAAGATAGATTTAATTTTTCTGAATCAAAAGAAATAAATTTAACTATATATGTTAATAAAAGATCTCCCGGAGTTTATAATTATCAATATTTTATAAAAAATCCAGAAGAAATTTTTGCAGATACTATATTATTTAAAATTGTTAAAGCTTCTGATGCTTTCAGTTTTCAAATACCAAAGGAAATATCAAGAGAAGATAAAGAATTAGAAATAAAAATAAAAAATAATCTTGATGTAGACTTTGATAAATTATGGATAGAAATTAAAAATAGTTTTATTAATGAGAAAAAAGATTTCAAGATAAAAGCATATGAGGAAAAAGTAATTAAATTTAGAATAAATGAAAATATAAAAAATGAATATGCTGGAGAAAAAATTCTATTCATAATAATTTCTTCTGATGAAAAAGGAGATAATAACTATATGTGGGAAGAAAAAATAATATTAAAAGAATATGAAAATATTGTAAGTGAAGAAAAAATAAGTACAATATTTATAGGAAAAAAGATATATGTAAAGAAAATTAATCTAGGAAATAAAGATAGTGAAGCTGTAATTGCAATACAATTAAATCCATTCGAAAAATTTTTCTTTAAAGCAAATATTAATGCAGATGAAATAAGAAAAGAAAAAGGTGATTATGTTTATATATTTAAAAAAACATTAAAACCTAATGAATCAATTGAAATTATAGGAAATGTAAATTATGCATGGATTATAATTTTAATATTGATAATAATTATTGCTGCAATATTATATTTTATATTAAGTAAAGAAGATGTTATATTTGAGAAAGAAGTTAGAAAAGTAAAAACAAAAACTGGAACTTTTGCATTAAAAGTAAATTTAACAGTTAAAAATAAAACAAAACAAACAATAAGAGATGTTTCTATACTTGATTATCTTCCTTTATCAATGAGATTTTATGAATATGGATTAACATTACCAGATCAAATAGAAGGAAATAAACTTTATTGGAAATTAGGAGATATCTTACCAAATGATCAAAAAACAATAACATATTTATGTTATAGTAAAATAAAATATGAAGGAACAATAGAATTACCATCAGCAAAATTAAAATATTTAGATAAAAAAGGAAAAAATATTATATTTAGTAATAAAGCTTCTATAAGTATTAGTAAAGAAGATATAGAATAATTAAATTTCTTCTCCTTTAATTTTATTTTTGAATGGCCATAGAGTATGACCAAAATTGAATACTAAATCAAATTTTTTTTCTAATTTTCCAATTAATGGTATATCACAGCTTCCATAGCATGAATTAAACCAAATAAAAACTTTTGCTTTAGTATTTTTTTCAATAATATTTGCTACTCTTGTTGCTTCTCTTTTTAATCCATCTGGAAATTGTAATAGAACAAATTTTGCTTTTTCTCTTTTTATTATTCTCAAAATTTCTTTTATTTTTAAATCCATAATTTATCTTATTTAATATTTTTAAATATTTATTGCTTAATGTTTTATGGAAATAAATGAAAAAGAATATGAAAATTTATTAGATATTTTTTCTCAATTGAAAAAAGCAATAAAACAAGAAGATATAATAAAATTAAAAGATTTAAGTAATAGAACAATTCATTCAGCAAGTATAAATCAAGATACTCAAAGTATAAGCATTGCTGTTATAGTATATTCAATTTCAAAAATAATTGAAAGAAAAAAATATAGGGAATATCCTGAATGGCCAAATTTTTATGAAAATATTATAAAAATTTTAGATGATTGTTATAATTATTTAGAAAAAAAGGATTTTATTAATTTCAACAACTCATTACAAAGATTTAGTGAAGAGATAAACAAATTAAGAGGACATCTAAGAGATTATATTGAACAAGTTTTTAGAAAAGCAAAAATAAATAAAGCTTCAAGAATTTATGAACATGGAATAAGTTTTGCTCAGACAGCAGAAATTATGGGAATAACTCTTTATGAATTAGCAGAATATGTAGGAACAACAGGAATATCTAATGTATTTTTAACTATAACAAAAGATATAGATGAAAGAATAAAAATTTTGGATGAAATTTTTGAATAAAATGGAACTCGATTTTAAAAAAGCATTGATTTTTGATTCAAGTAGCTTAATAACATTAAACATGATAAATATGTTAGATATATTAAAAAAATTGAAAGAAAATTTTGATGGAGAATTTTTGATTACTAATGAAATTTATGAGGAAATTGTTACAGTTCCACTAAATGTAAAAAAATATGAGATAAGAGCTTTAATTTTTAACAAAATAATAAATGATGGAACTATAAAAATTATAAAAAATAATAAAGTTGATAGTTTAACAGGAGAAATATTAAGAAAGGCAAACAATATATTTAGAGTTAAAAATCAAAATATAAATATAATTCATAGAGGTGAAGCAAGTTGTATTGCACTTTACAATTTAATAAATGGAAAAAAAGCTTTAGTTATTGATGAGAGAACTACAAGATTATTACTTGAAAGCCCAGAAAAATTAAAAATGCTTCTAGAGAATAAATTGCATACTAATATAAATTTTAACAAAAAAATTGCGGAAGAATTTTTAAATATGAATGCCAAAATAATAAGATCTAGTGAAATATTATATTATGCTTTTAAAAATAATAAAATAGAATTAACTAATGGAAAGAAAATAGTTATAGATGCTCTACTTTATGCATCAAAAGCATATGGATGTAGTATATCTGAAATAGAAATAGAAAAATTAAAAAAACTAAATTAATAATAATATAATATTCATTAAATTTATTAAAATGATTGCAAAAAAAGTTGAAGAAAAAGAATATGAAGAAATTGTTTGGGCAGAAAAATATAGACCAAAAGATTTTGATGAAATTGTTGGACAAGAAGAAATTGTTAAAAGAGCTAAAGCTTTTGTTGAACAAAGAAATATGCCACATTTACTTTTTGCAGGTCCTGCAGGAACTGGAAAAACAACATTAGCTTTAGTTATAGTAAAAAAACTTTTTGGAAAGAATTGGAGAGAAAATTATCTTGAACTTAATGCAAGTGATGAAAGAGGAATAAATGTTATAAGAGAAAAAGTTAAAGAATTTGCAAGAACAAAATCAATAGGAGATGTGCCTTTCAAAATTATATTTCTTGATGAGGCTGATGCTTTAACAAGAGAAGCACAACAGGCATTAAGAAGAACTATGGAAAACTTTACTGCAACATGTAGATTTATATTAAGTTGTAATTATTCTACTAAAATTATAGAACCTATCCAATCTAGAACAAGTATATTCAGATTTAAAGCTCTAACTAAGGATGATATAGAAAAAGTATTAGAAAGAATTGCAAAAAATGAAAAATTGAAATTAGATAAAGATGCTATAAATGCTATTTATGAAATTAGCGAAGGGGATTGTAGAAAAGCTATAAATTTATTGCAAGCTAGTGCAAGTGTAGATAAACATATAACAGAAGATTTAATTTATAAAATAGTTGCTGAAGTAAAACCAAAAGATATAGAAGAAATGATAAATTTAGCTCTGAAAGGGGATTTCTTAAAGGCAAGAGAAAAATTAAGTAATATATTAATAAAGCAAGGAGTTTATGGAATTGATATAATAAAAGGAATACAGAGATATATAACAAATTTGGAGATATCTATAGATAAAAAAATAGAAATTATAGAAAAAGTTGGTGAAACTGAATTTAGACTTGTTGAAGGAGGTGATGAATTAATACAATTAGAAAGTTTATTAGCATATATTTGCTTAATAGGAAAAAATATTAAAAAATGATTATCTGGGCAGAAAAATATAGACCAAAAAATATTAAAGAAATTGAAAATTTAAAAGAAAAAGAAACTGTTCTTGATTTTGTAAAAAATTACGAAGAAAGAAAGAAAAAATATAAAGCATGTTTAATTTATGGACCTCCTGGAACAGGTAAAACTGCATTAGCTTATGCAATTGCTAATCAATTACAATTAGAGCTAATAGAAATGAATGCAAGTGATTTTAGAGATAAAAGAAATATAAAAAAAATAATTGGAAGTGCAATTGAACAAAAAAGCTTATTCAAAAAGAAAAAAATTATAGTTATAGATGAATTAGAAGGAATAACAGGAAAAGAAGACGCTGGTGGTTTAGGTGAATTACTAAATTTAATTGAGTATTCACAATATCCTATAATATTAATTACAAATGATCCATTTGATAAAAGATTTACTGAGTTAAGGAAAAAATGTTTATTAATTGAGACGAAAAAACTTAGAGTTAATGATATAATAAAAATACTCAAAAGAATTGCAAAAAATGAAAAATTAGAGATAGGGGATGATGCTTTAAAATTAATAGCAACTTATGCTAAAGGAGATGCAAGGGCTGCAATAAATGATCTACAAACTCTCTCACAAAAAAGAAAAAAAATATTACTTGGAGAAGTTACAGAATATTTAAAATTAGCAACAAGGGATAGAGAACAAAAAATATTTGATGCGTTAAGAATTTTATTCAATTCAAAAATATTACATACAAACATTTTTGAAAATGTTGAGATGGAAATTGATGAAATAATTAGATGGGTTGAGGAAAATATTCCAAAAGAATATACAAATCTAGAAGAATTAGCAAAAGCTTATGAAATGTTAGCATTAGCAGATTTATATTTAGCAAGAATAACAACATGGCAATATTGGAGATTTATCGTTTATGCAAATATATTTTTATGTGCAATAGGTCCATATGCTGGAAAAAAAGAATTTAAATGGATAGGATATAATTATCCTTCTTTTTTCATAGAAATGTATAGAAAAAAAATAAGCAAAGAAAAGGAAATTATATCTAAATTATCAAAAAAATTACATTGTTCAACTAGAAAGATAAAAAATGAAATGCCTATTATGAGAAAATTTTTAAAATTAGATTTAGATTAACCAACTTTAAAAAAATCTAATAAATTATAAATTTTTTCTTCAATCAATGAAAAGTCTTTAGAATCAAAAACTATTTTAAGAACATAAAAATCTTTGCATAAACAAGTAACATTTATTATTTGTTTTCCATCTAAATTTTGAAATATAAAAATATATTTATTAACAAAAAGATTTCTATCTCTTAACATAGATGAAATTTTTTTATAAATTTTCTCTATATCAACATCCAAATTTATTTTTTTAAAATTTCTTTCTTCTTTATTTTTTATTTTTATCCAACAATTATCTCTAAAAGAAAAAGAAGTTGAAATATTGTTTTTTAGAAAGCTAAAATCTATTTGCTCTATATTTAAATTTGCATCTGTTATTAAAAAAACCAAAAATAAATATCCTTTATTTTTTTCTTTAATAAATATGTCTTGTTTCTTTAATTCTTCAAATTTTTCTTTTATCATTCAAAACTTATCCTTTTATTTAATTCATAAGGTCTATTCAAAGGAATCCAAGGCATATCTCCTTGTTCTTTTTTGAATATTTCTCTTAATTTATGAGGAGTAATTTCTAGTATTTCTTTTGTCTTTTTTATTCTTACAGTTAATATTTGATTCTTAAGTTCTTTTTCTCCCAATGTAATTATATATGGTATTCTTTGAATTTCAGCTTCCCTTATTTTTTTACTTACACTAATATTTCTATCATCAACATCACATCTAACTTTTTCATTTATATTAAGATCTTCTGCTATTTCTAAAGCTTCTTTATTGTATTTTTCACTTACAGAAATAATTCTACATTGGATCGGAGAAAGCCAAAATGGTAAATTTCCATTAGTATGTTCTAATAAAATTCCAACAAATCTTTCTATACTTCCAAATATAGCTCTGTGTATCATCACTGGTATTTTTTTGTTTCCATTTTCATCTAAATAAAATAAATCAAATCTTTCAGGCATTAAAAAATCTAATTGAATTGTTCCCAATTGCCATTCTCTATTTAATGAATCTTTAATTAAAGCATCAATCTTTGGTCCATAAAAAGCACCTTCACCTTCAGCTATCTCAAAATTCTTTACCTTCTTTATTAAAACTCTCTTTAGTATTTCTTCTCCTTTATCCCATAATTCTTCTTTTCCTATTCTTTTCTCTGGTCTTGTTGATAATATAAATCTATAAGAAAAATTAAAATGATTGTAAAAATATTCTATAAGTGTAACTATTGAAGAAATTTCTTCCTCTATTTGATCTTCTCTGCAAAAAATATGAGCATCATCTTGAGTAAATTGAATTACTCTAAACATTCCACTCAAAACACCACTTAACTCTTGCCTATGAACAACACCATATTCAGCAATTCTTAATGGTAAATCTTTATATGATCTCTGTTTCAATTTATATAGCAATATATGGCCAGGACAATTCATAGGTTTTATAGCAAAATCTCTATGACCATATTTTGTTAAGAACATATTTTCTTTATATTTTTCCCAATGACCAGAAACTAACCATAAATTTTTGTCTAATATTTGTGGAGTAATTACTTCATAATATCCAAAATCTTTTTGAATATCTTTTTGCCATTTCATTAATAATTCTCTAATTATTAATCCATTTGTATGCCAAAAAACCATAGAAGGAGCTACTTCATTAAAACTAAATAAATCCATTTTACTTGCTAATATTCTATGATCTCTTTCACTTAAACTCCTTTTGTCTAATTTTACTTTTGCTAAATTTTTTAATAAGTTATGTATATTGTATTTTTCCTCCCCTTCAACAATTATTTCTCTACTCAATTCAGCTAAAGGATGTCCTTTTACATCTAATTTAAATTCTTTATACCAACCAAACGGAGCTCTAAAAGTTTGAAATTTTTCCTTAAAAGCATTTTCAACTTTTAAAAGTAATTCAAACGCATTACTCGGAGAAGCTGGATTTGTTGTTAGATGAACATAAGGATAAATAACAACTTTATTAACTTTTATTTGTTTTATTATTTTTTCTGCTTCATTAAGCAATTTTTCTATAGCTTTTTCATTATCTTTTCTTTCTATTGCTAAAAATATAACAAAACAATCCTCAACTTTAACTCCTTTATCTTTTATTTTTTTATCAATTTTTTCTGCTTCATCAATAGCTTTTTTTACAGGTCTAAAATAAATACTATTACAATGCAAAAATAAAGTTTTCATATATTTAAAAAAATTAAATCATTTAAAAATTTTAATTACATTTTTTCTGGCACTGATATACCTAACAAATAAAGACCATTTTTTATTATTATAGAAAAAAATTTAACTAACATTAATCTTGTGTCTTTTTCTTTTTTTGATTTCAATACAGGAATATTCTCATAAAATTTATTAAATGCTTCACTTATCTCAAAAAGATAATTTGCAATTAAATATGGTTCCAAACTATTTGCTGAGTTTTTTATTATTTCGGGAAAATAAGAAATTAATTTTATTAGATTTTTCTCTTCATCACTATTTAAAAATTCTGGATTTATTTTATTTTTATTTATTTTTTTAGCTTTTTTTAATATAGAATTTGCTCTTACATAAGTATATTGAATATATGGGGCGCTTCTTCCTCTTAAATTTAAAATTTTTTCCCAATCAAATTTTATATCTTTTATTCTCTCCTGACTTAATTCGTTAAATTTTATTCCACCAATTCCAACAATTTTTGCTATTTTTTTTCTTTCTTTTCTTGAAATTTTTTTATTTATAAGTTTCTCGGCTTTCTTTATTGCTTCATTTATTAAATCTTCAAGCAATATTATTTTTCCTTTTCTTGTACTCAATTTTCCTCCATCAAAAATAATTAAACCAAAATCAGCATGAATATAATTTCCTTTATAACCAAGTAAATTCAAAGCAGAAAATAATTGCTTAAAATACAATTTTTGCTCACTTCCAACAACATAAATTATTTTTTCTGGTTTAAATTTTTCCAATCTATAAATTGCTGCTGCAATATCTCTAGTAGCATATAAGGTTGACTCATCAGATTTTTGAATTATTAAAGGAAGTAAATTATAATCACTTAAATCGATAAATACAATTTTTTCTTTTTCATCATATTTTGCTATTCCTTTATCTAAAGAATCTTTTATTATTTTTTTTGCAAATTTAACATAGAAACTTTCACCGAGATAATAATCAAAATCTATTCCTAATAAATTATATATTTTCTTAAATTCTTTTAAACTTATATTAACAATTTTTTTCCATATTTTCATTAATTTTTTATCTCCTTTCTCAAGTAAACTAAATATCTCTTTAGCTTTTTCTTTTATTTCTTCATTTTTTTCTAATTCTCTATTAAATTTTATATAAAGCCTCAATAACTCAAGTATTGGATTTTTATTGAATGATTTTTTATTTAACCAATTTTTATAAGCATAAATAATTTCTCCAAATTGTAACCCCCAATCTCCTATATGATTAAATCTTAAAACTTTATAACCAAGAAAATTATATATTCTATAAAAACTATCTCCAATAATTGTTGATCTCAAATGTTGAATAGATAAAGGTTTAGCAATATTTGGGCTACTATAATCAATTATAATTGTTTTATTTTTTCCAACATCATCTTTTCCATATTTTTCCCACAGCTTATAAAAATCTAAAAAAACAAGTTGGGAAAATTTAGAAAAATTTAAATAAAAATTTAAATATCCATTTTTTTCCTCAATTTTATCAAAATAATCACTCTTGATCCCTTGTATTAATTTTTCCCCAAGTTCTTTAATTTCAATATTTTTTATTTTTGAAATTTTAAATAAAGGAACAGAAAAATCTATAGGATATGGCCCATATCTTATTTCAATATTTTTTTCATCAATTTCGATTATTTTAGATATATTTTTCTTTATTTCTTTTTTTATAAATTCAATTGCATACATATTAAATAGAAATTTTTTATTTTAAAAAATATTTTGTTATAATGGAAAAAATCTTTATAACAGGAATGCCTGGAAGTGGAAAAACAACTTTAATAAAAAGAATAATGGAAAAAACAGAAGATTATTTAGCAATAATCTCAGAAGAAATTAGAAAAAATGGAAAGAGAATAGGATTTTTTATTGAATTAAGAGATGATAAAAAAATAATAGAAAAAGAGATTCTTGCATTAGATAAAGTTGAGGAAGGAAATAAATGTATAAAATTTGGAAGATATTATGTATTTCCAAAAAATATAGATAAAATTGTTGATAAAGCAAAATTGCTTATAAAAGAAAAAGAAATAATATTTATTGATGAAATTGGAAAAATGGAATTTTATAGTGAGAAATTCAAAAAATTTATTGAAGAAATTTTAAAATCAAATATAAAAATTTTTGCAACTTTGCATAGGGATTTTATTAATAAATTTAAAAATTATGGAAATGTTTTATGGCTAAATAAAAATAATTTTAATGAAATTTTTGAGAAAATAATAAAAAATATTAAATAGGGCCCGGAGGGATTCGAACCCTCATCAGCAGGTCCGAAGCCTGCTGTGTTATCCATTACACCACGGGCCCATAAAATAAAAACTTTATAAAATATAAAAAATTATTTCATTAATGAATTTTACAATTTTAATTTATTTCTTATTCATAATATTGGCTTATCTAATTGGAAGTTTTTTACCCGGATATTTTATAGCTAAACTTAAAGGTATTGATATTTTCAAAAAAGGATATAAATTACCAGGAACAAGTAATGTAAAAAAAGTTCTTGGTTTAAAATATGCTTTATTAGTTGGCTTATATGATTTTTTAAAACCAATTCTAGTTTTTTTTATTGCCTTTTTTCTAAATTATAAATTTAATTTAAAAATAAATGATTGGTTAATTTTAATATTACCATTTTTTACAATAATTGGGCATATATTTCCATTTTATTTAAAATTTAAAGGCGGACATGGACTAGCTAGTTGTATTGGTTTTATGTTTTTACTTTTCTCACTTCTAATTTACAAAAAAGAAATAAACTTATTTATATTTTTGATATTTTTTATCTTGAGTTTTATTTTTTTATTTATATTTAAAAAAATTTTCTCAACACAATTTGGATTTATGACTGCTGTTTATATTTATATAATTTTTACTTTAATATTTTTTAAACCTATACCAATATTCATAATTTTATTTATCCATCTCTTATTAACTTTTGGAAATATTATATTTTTTGATTTTTTAGAAAAAGTAAAAAGAAAAAAAATAAAAAAACATCATCTTGAACATGCATGGAGGAAATTTTTAAGACCATTAGCAATAATTTTTCCATTGGGATTTTTATTTTTTCAAAAGCAAACATTAATTCTTATTATAATTTTAACAATTTTCTTTTTTATTACAGAAATTTTAAAATATGCAAAAATAAAAAAAATCCAAAAAATATTATATAGAAAAAAAGAAAAATATAAAATTTCTTCTATAACTTATTTCTTCATTGGTTTAATATTAACTTTATTATTATTTGAAAAAAATATAGCAACTTTTTCTTTATTTATAATAATTTTTTCAGATTTAATTGGATATAGTGTTGGAATAATGTATGGAAAAAAAGAAATAATAAAAGGAAAAAGTATAGTCGGTAGTTTATCTTTTCTTGCTTTCTCAATAATAATTGCACTAGCATATTATAAATTTTTGAATTTTAATTTGATTGCTGGAATTGTTGGATGTTTAATTGCAACAATATTAGAGATAATTTCAAATAAAATAAAAATAAACGATAATTTATTAATACCATTAGGAACATCTATAGCTTGTTTAATAACTTTAAAAATAATATAAAAATGAAAAAGAAAGGATTAATTGATGCAATAGCAACAGTAACTGGAACAACGATTGGTGCTGGTATATTTGGATTGCCATATGTTTTTGTAAAAGCTGGTTTTTTAGTAGGAATAATAAATATGATTATAATATTTTTTGCTATTCTTATTATAAACCTTTATACTGCTAGAATAACGTTAATAACAAAAAAACCTTTTGAGTTAACAAGTTATATTGAAAAATTAATTGGGAAAAAAGGAAAACATTATATGGCATTATTAATGATGCTAAGCATAATTGGTGCTTTATTAGCATATATAATAGGTATTGGTGAAGCTATTTCTACAATTTTTAATTTAAATTTTTTTGTTGCAAGTTTAATTTCATTTTTAATTCTTTCAATTATAGTTTTTTTTGATTTAAAAGGTGTAAAAGAAAGTGAAACTATATTAACATTTTTCTTAATAATAGTTGCTATATTAATAATTATTTTTGGATTTACAAAATTTGATATTAATAATATAAATTTCAAATCAGATTTTTCTTTATATAATCTATATTTTCCTTATGGAGTAATATTATTTTCTTTTCTTTGTCTTGCTGCTTTACCTGAAGTAAGACAAGAAATAAAAGGAAATGAAAAAGATTTAAAAAAAGCAATAATCATAGGAACAACAATCCCTTTAATTATTTATATTTTATTTGTTTTTGCTGTTGTTGGAGTTAGTGGGAAAAATACTACAGAAATAGCAACAATAGGATTTTCAAAATTAGGTTTTTTTGTAAAAATTTTCTCAAATATTTTTGTTATTTTAGCTATGTCAACTAGTTTTATCACATTAGCATTAGCATTAAGATGGGTTTTACAATATGATTATAAAATAAATAAATTTATTGCATGGTTTATTTCATGTTTTATTCCTTTATTTCTTTTTTTGATAGGCTTTAGAAATTTTATTAAAATATTATCTTTCACTGGATCAATAGCTGGAGGTTTACAATTAATATTAATTACTATTGCTGCAAAAAAAACAGAAAAAATGAAAAATAAATATTTGAAAAATTTTAAAGTACCATTGAATAATATAATAATATTTTTACTTCTTTTAATTTTTATCTTAGGAATTATTCATCAAATAATATTTTTATTTAAATAAAGTAAAGATTTAATTTTTTCCTTAAATTTTTTTATTTTTTCATAGTTTCTATCTATTTTTTTATTTGTTTCATTAATAATAATTTCCAAATTTTTCTCATCAATTAAAATTTTATTTTTATAAATTGGAACAGCCAAAATATCATTTCCTCTTATCTCTATTATAGCCCATCTTCTTTTTCCATAATAAAATCCACTTCTCTTAAAGCCTATATTTCTAGCTAAAGAAACAATTTTTGCCGCAAGATCATAATCAAAACTAATAATATGTAAAATAAATGGCTCAAACTTAAAATATATAATATCTTTCTCTCTAATTTTTTTCAAAAAATTAACTAAATCTCTAACCTCAATTTTATCATGCCAACTTTTTAAAATAACTTTTCTTTCTTTTTTTCCTTTTTCTTTCATTATTAAAATTCTACCACTACAACTTGATGTTGTATAAAGAAAAGGATTAGAATTTATCAAATTTATTAAATCTTTAATTTTTTTATCTATTTTTCCTTTACTAGATTTATCTTTCTTTCCTAGTGCTTGCTTTTTTTCATTTAAAAATGATTTATAAAGTTGTGCTGTCCCCATTTTCTAAAAGTAGAACATCTTTTCCAACTTTATATCCTTCTTCTCTTGCAAGTTCGGCATATGAAGAACGTCTCTTAAATTCTGCATGACTAGGCAATATATATTCTGGATTTAATAGCCTTATTAGATCTCTCATATCTTCTCTACCAGCATGTCCAGATACATGAACGTCAGTTAATATTCTAACTTTATTTTTTATTAATCTTCTTTCTAATAACTCTTTATTTGCTTGATTTATTGGATGTGGGATAGTTTTACTAGAAAAAATAACTGCATCTTGATTAGATAATCTCAATTTAAATTCCCCTCTACTTAATCTATCTAAAACACTTCCAGGCTCTCCTTGATGACCTGTACAAACAACAAGATATTTTTCTCTTTCTCTCTCAACTTTTTTAAAATATCTATCCATCATCCCTTTAAAATTTATTAGAGTAATATCATCTTTAAATGGACACAAATTTACATTTATTGCAGCTTTAACATATCTATTTAAACTTCTACCAAAAAACAAAATTTCTCTATTTAATTTTTTACCAAAGTCCACTATACTTTTTAATCTTGCAATATGACTAGAAAAAGTTGTAACGATTATTCCTTTAGAATCTAAATTTAACATAACTTCTCTAAGCATATCTCTAGCAATAAGCTCACTATATGTTTTTCTTTCTTCATCAGCATATAAAGCTTCTGTTATAAGTAATTTAATACCTTCATTAGATAATCTTCTCAATGCCTTATAATTGATTTTCCCTCCCAATACAGGAGAATTATCTAACTTATAATCATTTGTATAAACAATATTTCCTTCTTTAGTATATAAAGCAATTATACATGAATGTGGAATTGAATGAGTAATAGATATAAGTTCTATTTTATATTCCTCTTTCCCTCTAATTATATAACTTGTGTTTGGATATAATTTTATAATCTTATTATGAAATTTCTTTTTTTCTTCTTCACTTAAATCATTAATTAAATCTTTTAATACTTCTGCTGTATAAGCAGAGCATATTATGGGGGCATTAAAATAATTTGCAAGATAAGGAACAGCACCTACATGATCAAGATGTGCATGACTAATTATTATTGCTCTAACTTTATTAGCTAAATTTTTAATATAATTTATTTCGGGTAATGCTCCTATATTATTTAATATTTCTCTATTTATTCTTTCTCTTTTATCTTCTTCCAGCTCAACAATTGGAGGCATATATAAGCCAATATCAAATATAAAAGCATCACCTCCAATCTCAACTAATGTCATATTTTTACCAACCTCATTATAACCACCAACTGTATAAATCCTCATAAAAACCCATAAATTTTTCATTTAAAAATATTTTATTTAATATTGATTTAACCAAAATAAATAAAAATCATAAAGATATTATTTTATTTATGGATTTTTTAATAGATGAAGAAGTTAGAAAAGCATGGGAAAAATTAAAGAAAAAGAAAGGAAAAGTAGATAAAGAAAGTGAGCAAGAAAAAGAAGAAAATAGCGAAGAAAATGGTGATAAAGAAAAATGGGAAAAAAATAAAGAAAAAAATGTGGAGAAAGGAGAAAATGAAGAATGTGAAAATAAAAATGGAATATAAGTAAAAATGGAATGCTATATTGGCACAAGTGGGTATGTTTATTGGCATTGGAGAGATAGATTTTATCCTAAAGAATTAAGCAGTTATAAATGGTTTGATTATTATGCAAAATATTTTAATACAGTAGAAATAAATATGTCCTTCTATAAATGGCCGAGTGAAAATATAATAAAAGCGTGGAAAAATAAAGTAAAAAAACTTGAAAAAGAAGGAAAAATTTTTCTATATACTTTAAAAGCAAACAAACAAATTACTCATATAAGAAAACTTATTGGTATTAAAAAAATTTTAAAAAATTTTTATAAATTAGCTGAAAATATTGAGCCCTATTTAGGATGTATATTATTTCAATTACCACCATCATTAAAATTTGATGAAAAAAGAATAGAAAATTTTGTAAATTTATTAGATGAAAACTATATAAATGTAATAGAATTTAGACATAAATCTTGGTGGAACAATGGGGTTTATAAAATATTAAAAAATAAAGCTGTTTTTTGTATAGTTTCTGCTCCAAATCTTCCTGAAGATTTTATAAAAACTCATGAAAATATTTACATAAGATTTCATGGAAAACAAGGATGGTATAGAAGTAATTATAGTGATAATGAACTAAAAGATTGGGCAAAAAAAATAAAAAATAGCAAAGCAAAAAAAGTTTTTGTATATTTTAACAATGATTTTAATGCTTATGCTGTGTTTAATGCATTAAAATTAAAAGAATTTTTAAAATGTTAAAACAGATAAAAAGAAGAAAAAATAGGACAAATTTGATTATTTCTATATCTGCTGGAATTTTAATGATATTAAGTGTTATTGGCTTTGCATTAAATTTAACTCAACAAAAAGAGAAAAATGAAAAAGAATTTAAAGTTAATATTTATGGGAAGGAAATAGTTGTAAAATTAATTTATTTTGAGAATGAAACAAATGATGTTTTATTAAATTATAACCCAAATATTAATGATTTCATAAATAAAAAAATTTATTTTTATTCTCATCCAAAAATTAGAGAAAATTCTCAAAGACTTTTATATTATATTAGCATATTTAGCTTAATAAAAGAAACATGTGTAATTGGATATGAATGCTTTAATAATGAATTACCTATAAAAGATTGTAATAATGAAATAATAATTTTTGAATATTCAAATGAAACAAAAATAGATAAAAATGATAAATGTATAATAATAAAAGGTAATGAAACAAATATAGATAAAACTATTGATGCTTTCCTTTACAAAATTTTCAAAAAATGAAAAAAGGAGTAGAATTTTTAGGAGTAATTTTAATAATTTTAATAGCTATAGCTCTAGCTGGAATTGTATATGGATTAATAAGCCCATACATTAATAAATTAAATAATATTGGTTCTTACTGCAAAGTTAATGATTTTTTTATTATAGAAGAAGCATGTAGTTATAAAATAGATAATTATGATATATTATATATATTTCTCTATCGTCCTTTAGCAAGTGAATTAGATCAAACATATTTTTTAGTTAAGTTATTTGTTGATGGAAAGAAAATTAATATAGCTTTTGATAATAGAACATTCTTTGAATATTATAATGGAGAAATAAAAAATGGTAGTGGTAAAATTGAAAAAGGAGAAGGAAAAAGTTTTATAATAATATTAAATCCATATAATATAAGCCATTTAAACATTAAAGCTTTAGCAATAAGTATGGTAGGAAAAAAAGATAATATAGAATTTTCATGTGGATTCACAGATGAAATAAAAATCAATGAATGTAAAGGAATAAAAATAAATAATATAGGAGAAATAAATATTGAAAATTTAGAAAATTTAAAAAATAATAACAAAGATCAGAAAATTTTAAATTTACCATGGTAAATAAAAAAATATTATTAATTTTAATTTTTTTGTTATTTTTTTCTTTCTCATGTATAAAAAAAGAAAAAGAATTCAATTTTAATGGTTTTAATTATAGTATTATTAATTATGGAAAAACAAATGAAGGAAAAAATATAATTGTATATCTAACTAAAATATATTTTCCAGATAAAGATATAATTTATAACCTTTATTTAAGATATGATCCAAGAAAAAATAATGTTTCTATACAAATAAATAATTTAAAAGAAATTAAGGCTTTAACTTATATAGCTTTTGATAAAAAATTTGAAAATAAAAAATGTATCGAATTAACTTTGGCAGGTTTTAGATTAGGAGAATTTTTATATGTTCTCGGTGTAAAAAAAGAAGTAGCAATATTTGATGAAACTAATAGTACTTTTAATGAAAAATATATTACAATAACTAATTATAATTTCTCTGAAGAAAACAATTTAACATTGATAATATTAAAATATGGTAATGAAGAAAAAGTTTACAATATAAATAATACAATTATTATTCAGAGCAATGATTGTAATATCCTTCAAGCTGTAGAAAAATTTATTTTATTTGTTATTGAAAGATTAAAAAATTTAAACACAATAAAACCTTTATAATTCAAAAAAATTCAAAAAATATAATCAAAAATATATGTTTTAAAATACAAAAATATTTTTAAATAAAAGAAAATTGTTTTAAAAAAGAAAAGAAAGGGGGAAATGAAACAAAAAACTTTTTCTTATAATCAGAGGAGTGCAAAATTTAAAAAGTTTTTGCACTCCTCAAAAGAAGTAAATTTATATTCATAATAAAAATGTGGGAGATAGCACGAGAAGCAATAGAAAATGCTGAAAAATATGGAATAAATTTTGATGAACTTAAAGCAGGTAAAGCTAATATAAAAGTTTTTGGTATTGGTGGGGCCGGATGTAATGCAGTAACATGGTTATATAATAAAGGAATAGAAGGAGCAAAAGTATATGCATTAAATACTGATGCCTTACACTTAAGCATAACAAAGGCAGATGAAAAAATATTAATTGGAAAAGAATTAACAAGAGGATTAGGTTGTGGAGGCTATCCAGAAAAAGGAGCTCTTGCAGCAAAAGAAAGTATAGCAGAAATAAAGAAAGCTGTTCAAGGAGCTGATATGGTTTGGATTATTGCTGGAATGGGTGGAGGTACAGGAACTGGTGGTGCACCTGTTGTTGCACAAGTAGCAAAAGAAGCAGGAGCTATAACAATTGGTGTAGTAACTATGCCATTTGAAACTGAAAAAGCAAGAATGGATAAAGCAGAATTTGGTTTACAACAATTAAGAGAATATTGTGATACTGTAATTGTTATAGATAATAATAGACTTGTTGAAATTGCAGGAAATTTGCCTATTGAAAAAGCATTTGCAGTTGCAAATGAATTAATAAGTACAATGATAAAGGGTATTGTAGAAACAATAACAATTCCATCATTAATTAATTTAGATTTTGCTGATGTATCAGCAATAATGAAAAATGGTGATGTAGCAATTATTGGTGTAGGTCAAAGTGATACTGCAAATAGAGTAGAAGAAGCTGTAAGAGCGGCATTAGCTCATCCATTGCTTGATGTTGATTATAAAGGTGCAAATGGTGCTTTGATACATGTAACATGTGGAGAAGATCTAAAGCTTGAAGAATTGAACAATATTGGTGAGCTTGTAACTCAGCACTTAAATCCAGATGCAAATGTAATTTTAGGAGCAAGGATAAATAAGGACTACAAAGGTAAAGTAAAAGTAATAACAATAATTACTGGAGTAAAAAGCCCATATATACTTGGAAGGCCCCAAA
The DNA here is from genome assembly GCA_038817835.1 of Candidatus Pacearchaeota archaeon. Taxonomy (GTDB): domain Archaea; phylum Nanobdellota; class Nanobdellia; order Pacearchaeales; family JAPDKA01; genus JAWAZI01. The sequence continues at coordinate 24,953 of JAWAZI010000002.1, forward strand.
AAGTAAGTGAAATAACACCTAAATTTTCAGAAGAACTAGGAATAACAGTATTCAAATAATTTTTCTTTTTTTATTTTATTTTTTTAAATTTTTAATGTCTTAAAATTTTTTCCTTTATTTCTTTTCTTTTCCATTCATCAAAATAAATTATTCTCTCATAGGCTATTAATTTTTTTTCTGGCAATTTTAAATTTTTAGGAATTTTTCCAATAGGTAATATTGCTTCTATAAATATATTATCAGGAATTTTTAATAATTCCTTAATTTTTTCATCGTAAAAATAACCAATCCAAACACTACCCAAATTTAATTCTCTTATCTTTAAAAGCATATTTTGAATAGCTGCTCCCGCCTGTTGTCTAAGATATCTTTCTCCTCTTTCTCCGTAAAATTTAATTGTTGTATCTCCATCTGTACAAACTATAATTAAACAATATGCATCAGCAACAAATGGTTGATCACAAAATTCTGCAATTTTTTTTATTTTTTCTCTATCTAAAACAACAATAAATTTTAAACTAAAAATTCCTCCAGCCATTGGTGAATATCTTGCAACATCAATAATTTCTAAAATTTTTTCTATATCAATTTTCTCAGGATTACCTTTAGCATCAAGAGAATATTTTCTTATACTCCTCCTAGTCTTTATTGCATCATCAAGTTGCATTAAATATAAAAATAAAAAATATTTAAATATTTTTATTCATCAAGTTAATTTTTTATTTAACACTTACAATTTTACAAGAATTATTTATACATTTCACCCCTAAATTTCCTCCAATACCTGTACAAAAATCAGGACATTGTTTTGAAGTATCAATGTATTCTTTATTTCCAAAAGCACATTCTCCAGTTTCTTTATCTATACCACAAGCACAATCGCTATCATCTTTACAATAAAATTTATCTACTTCCATCTTTTCTTTACAACCATATAACAAAAAAACAGATAAGGATAAAAATAAAAACAATAATAATATAAATCTTTTTTCCATTTTAGCATATTTATTTTTTATTTAAAAATTTTACTAAAAATTTAAAAATTAAAAAATTAAAAAATTAAATGGTTAAAGGAGTTTATCATTATCTAAGCCAAACTTGGAGAGAAGGAAAATTTGAGATTGATTTAATTAAGTTAAGAAAAGAGCCATCATTAATTTTATTAAAAAGACCTACAAGAATTGATAAAGCTAGAAGATTAGGATATAAAGCTAAGCCGGGCATATATATTGCTAGAGTAAAATTAAAAAGAGGCGGCCATAAAAGACCTCGACCAAGGAGTGGTAGAAAACCTTCAAGATTACATACAAAAAAAAATTTAAGAATGAATTATAGATGGATTGCTGAACAAAGAGCCGCAAGAAAAACTGGATTAGAAGTTTTAAATAGCTATTTCTTAGCCAAAGATGGAAAATATTATTGGTATGAAATAATTTTAATTGATAGAGAAAATCCTGCAATAAAAGCTGATAAAAATTTAAAGTGGATAACATCAAATAAACACAAAGGTAGAGCTTTTAGAGGATTAACTTCTGCTGCAAAAAAAGCACGAGGATTAAGAGTAGGAAAAAGAGCTTGGTAATTATAAAAATTTAAATATTTTTTATATTTTCTTTAATTATGGCGGCAGTAGTTTAATGGTAGAATGCCAGGCTGTGGCCCTGGAGGAGCGGGTTCGATTCCCGCCTGCCGCCCTAAAAAAATGAACTTTGAAGAATTAACTGAATTGTATAAAGATTTAGAGAAAACAACAAAAAGATTAGAGAAAACTTTCATATTAGCTAAATTTCTAAAAAAAATAAAAGAATTATATATAGAAAAAAAGATAGATGAAAAAGAAGTTAAATATACATTATATTTAGCTCAAGGGACAGTTTATCCAGCATATAGTGAAGAGGAAATAGGAATTAGTGAAAATTTATTAATAAAAGCTATAGCTAAAGCAACTGGTATAAATGAAGAAATAATAAAAGAAAAATGGAAAGAAATTGGAGATCTTGGAAAAGTTGCAGAAAATTTGATAAAAGAAAAAAAACAAACAACACTATTTAAAACTAAATTAACAATTACAAAAGTTGCAGAAAATTTGATAAAAGCATCAAAACTTGAAGGAGAAGGAAGCATAGATAAAAAAATTTCTCTTGTTACTGAATTATTAATAGCAGCTAATCCAATTGAAGGTAAATATGTTGCAAGAATTATACTAAATGAATTACGTATAGGGGTAGCTACTGGAATATTAAGAGATGCTATAGTATATGCAACTATGCCATTGCCGATTCCTTTATTTATATTTTGTGAAAATTGTAAAGAATTTGTTCCATTATATGATTATTGTGTTTCATGCAAAAAAGAAATAAACAAAAAAGAATGGGAAATAGCAACAGAAATTGAAAAAAAATTGAATAGAATAATAAAAGAAAATAAACTTAATATTGTTATAGGAAAAGACATAATTATTTTTTCATCTCTTGAAGAAGCTAGAAAAAAATTTAACGAATTTGTTGAATTAATACAACATAGCTATGATGTTACAAGTGATTTTGGGGAAGTTTTTTTAAAAGCAATAAAAGGAATTCAAGAGATAGAAAAAGTTGAAATTATTCCTGGAAAACCTATAAAAGTAATGTTAGCACTAAAAGCAAATAGTATATCTGAAGCTTTCGAAAAAGTTGGTAAACCTGCTCAAATAGAATTCAAATATGATGGATTTAGAGTTTTAATTCATAAAACAAATGAAGGAAAAATAAAAATTTTTACAAGAAGACTTGATGATGTAACAAAACAATTTCCAGAGATAGTCGATTATGTAAAAAAATTTGTAAAAGGTGATAGTTTTATAATTGATGGTGAAGCGGTTGGTTATGATCCAAAAACAAAAAAGTATAAACCATTTCAAGAAATAAGTCATAGAATAAAGAGAAAATATGATATAGAAAAATTAGCAAAAGAGCTTCCTGTTGAAGTTAATGTTTTTGATATACTTTATTATAATGGAAAATCTTTAATTGATAAACCATTAAAGGAAAGAAGAAAATTATTAGAAAAAATAGTTACTCCAGTAAAATGGAAAATTGTATTAGCAAAAAAATTAGTAACTGATAATGAAGATGAAGTTGAAAAATTTTATAATGAAGCATTAAATTTAGGAGAAGAAGGAATAATGCTAAAAAATCTGAATGCTCCTTATAAACCTGGAGCAAGAGTTGGATATATGATAAAATTAAAACCTAGTGAAACAACTTTAGATTTAGTAATTGTTGGTGCAGAATGGGGTACAGGAAAGAGAGCTGGCTGGCTATCAAGTTTTATTCTCGCTTGTTATGATCCTGAAAAAAGAACTTTTTTAACTATAGGAAAAGTAGGAACAGGAATAAAAGAAAAATCTGAAGAAGGATTAAGTTTTGAAGAACTAACAAAATTGTTAAAACCATTAATAATAGAAGAAAAAGGAAGAGAAGTAAAAATAAAACCTGAAGTTGTTGTAGAAGTTATATATCAAGAAATTCAAAAAAGCCCAACATATGAAAGTGGTTATGCATTAAGATTTCCAAGAATATTAAGAATGAGACCTGATAAATCTATATATGAAGCTGATACTATAGAAACTATAAAAAAACTTTATAAAGAACAATTCGAAAAAAAATAATGACAAAAAAATTAAAAATTCTTGCAGCAGGAGATATCCACGGAGATAAAAAATTAGTTAAAAAACTAGTTGAGAAAGCAGAAAAATATAATGTTGATTTAGTTATTTTAACTGGAGATATAACTTTTAATGAATTTGATACTGAAAATATTATAGGTCCATTCCTTGAAAAAAAGAAAAAAGTTTTATTAATTCCAGGAAATCATGAGACACTAGCAACAATAGATTTTCTTGTTGATCTTTATGGACCTGATGTAAAAAATATCCATGGATATTCATTAAAAATAGGAAATGTTGGTATATTTGGTGTTGGTGGAGCAGTAGAAGTTGGGCCAAAATTTACATTAACAGAAAAACAAATATTCGAAACTTTAAAAAAAGGATTTGAAAAAATAAAAGATACAAAGAAAAAAATAATGGTAACTCATGTTCATCCAGCTGAGAGTTTATTAGAAAAATTCAGCGAGATTGTTCCTGGAAGTAAAAGTGTGAAAAAGGCAATTGAATATTTTAAACCAGATATAGTACTATGTAGCCATGTTCATGAAGCAAGTGGTTTAGAAGAAAAAATTGGAAAAACAAGAGTTATAAATGTTGGAAAGGAAGGAAAAATAATAGAAATAGAAAGTGAATAAAATATCATTAATTTTTTATAGTTTTTCTAGCAAATGTTAAAAATCCCGTATGCAATAAACCTTGCCTCTTTGGTAAAGTATGTTCCCTAACATCCCAATAGCGTAAAATATTTTCCAAAGTAAAAACTTGTGTAAAACTATATTTTTTTATTTCTTCATTAATAGCTTTAACTTGCTCAATATATGGACTAAAAACAATTAACCATCCACCAAACTTCAATGCTTTATACGCATGTTTAACAACTTTTTCTGCATTTTTCATATCAAGAATAACAGCATCTACATTTTTCTCGTCAATTCCTTTTGTTATATCTTTATTTTTTATTACTATATTTTTTAAACCGCTTTCCAAAATATTATTTTTTGCATTTTTTAAAAAATCTTTTCTTATTTCATAACTATAAATTTTTCCTTTTTGACAATAACTAGCTAAAAACAATGTTAGCCAACCACTCCCAAGACCTCCCTCAACAATATGTGCATCATCTTTAAGTCCTGTAAAAGCAAGAATTAATGCTGAATCTTTTGGTCTTATGGCTTGTGGCATCATTCTTGCTTTCTTATTTAAAAAATCAATTATACTAGGCTTTACTAATACAAAAGATATATTCTTATGTGTTTTTATAATATCTCCATATTTTTTTCCAATAATTTCATTAATATCAATCAAACCTTCATCTGTATTCAATCTTTTTCCTTTTTCAACACGAATTAAAAAACATTTTGTTTTACCCAATAATAAAACTAAATTTTTCTCCTTTATTATTTCTTTCTCATTTAATTTTTTTCTTGCCATTTTATTTTCGTGAAACCCAAGGATTATTTTTTATATAAAAACGCCACAAAAAATCCTTACATTCCATAGCATAATCTATGCCTATTCTTTTTGCAGCAACTATTTGGCTTTTTTTTATTTTTTCCCCATTTGTTATCCATACACGATCACTTTTACATAAATCTTCTCCATAAAAAGTTGAATCAAGTTTAAAATTTTTACAAAAAAGTCCAGGTCCTTTAGAGCCGGGAAAATTAAAAATAGGTTCTGCTGCTCTTATTAATACACATTCTCCATTTCCTTCTTTAGATGTTGTAATATTACATTGATAATAATTACCGTAAATTAAATAAATATATATATGACCTCCTTCTAGATATTCAGCAATATTTCTATAAGTTATCTTTCCTTTTCCTTCTAGCAATTTTTTAATAAAATTTTCTTTATTATTAACATATTTACTTATCCTTGGAAAGGCTATTTTAAGTATTTTTAATTTTTCTCTTAAGGATTGTGGCCTCTTAGCATAGCTATGAGATGCTTTATCATATGGTCCAATATAAGCTTCTGTCTCAACGATTTTTCCGACCATTAATTTGCCTTTATAGTTTCTAACAAAAAATTTTCCTAATAAAGCTTTAGCTACTTTTAATGTATCTTGCATATAAAAACTTTTACTTAACCTAACTTCAAAGTTATTAGTTAACATTTTAATTTTTATTTTAAAATTTTTAATTTTTTAATATTTTTAACTTTTTTAATATAAACTCAAAAGTGATAAAATATTTAAATTAAAAAATGAAATTTTTTTATGAAAATAAAAAACATTAAATCTATTGAGAAATTTTTTTATGAAAATCCTGAAAGTTTAAAAATAATAAAAGGAATAGAAGAAAAAGATTTAATTAAAAAAATAATCGAAAAAATAGAAAAAAATAGAATTAAAAATCTAGATGATATTATAAATGAAATAGAAAATTATAACAATAAAAAAAATATTTTAAATTTCTTTTCTTTTTGTTTAAAATTTTTATTTTCATTTTATATTTTAACATCAGATCCAAAATCATTTTATGATCCTAAAATAGAAATAGAAAAAAAATTGAATAATATAGATAGTAAAAATAAAATAGTTAAAAAAATAGAATTTGAGAATTATTTTGATTATTTAATCATCACATCAAAATTTGGGGAAAAGAGAATTTATGGTGGAACTACAAAAGGTAAACATCTAGGAATAGACCTAATTCCAACAAAAATAGAAGATAGATATATAAAAGCTTTTATGGATGGAAAAGTTTTTTATAAAGGAAGGGGAAAAGAATATGGAAATTTTATAATTACAGAACATAATTTAGATACAGTATTTTTATATTCCCTTCATGCACATTGTGGAAAGATATATGTAAATAAAAATGATACAATAGAAAAAGGTAAAAAAATTGCTTATATGTGGAAAAGTGGAAAAGCGAGAGGAATTCATATGCATTGGGAAATAAGAAAAAGTAAAAATAAAATAAACAATATAGAAGAATATAAAAAATTAAATCCCATTGATCCTTTAAAAGTAATAGAAAAATTAAAAAATAATTTTTAGAAAGTTTTAAAAAACTTTTTTCTTTATAAATTTAACTTTTTAAATTTAAAATGGCAAAGAGAATTATAGGAAAATATAAAATACAAAACCTTGTTGCAACAACAAGCTTGGAAGTAAATGTACCCCTATTAAAACTTGCAAAAACAAATTTAAATACAGAATATATCCCTGATAAATTTCCAGGCTTAATATTGAGAATACAACAACCAAAGTCTGCAGTATTGATATTTAGATCTGGAAAACTTGTTTGTACAGGAGCAAAAAATTTAGAACAAGTTAGAAAAGTTATAGATCAAGTTATAAAAGAACTAAAAAAAATTGGAATAAAAGTAAAAATAAAACCAAAGTTAGAAATACAGAATATAGTTGCAAGTGGTAATCTAAATGTTAGGTTAAATTTGAATAAATTAGCATTAACTTTAGAAAATGTGGAATATGAACCAGAACAGTTTCCAGGATTGGTATATAAAATATATGAACCTTATGCAACTTTTTTACTTTTTACAAATGGCCAATTTGTATGTACAGGAACAAAAAGTAAAGAAATACTAAAAAAAGCAATAGAGCAGTTAGGAAAAAATATAAAGGAATTTATTTAATTTTTTTTATTTTTATTAAAAGATAGTTAAAAAAATTTTTTAATTTTAATTAATATAAATAAAGATGGAAGAAAAAATTTTAATTGAAGCAAAAGCCTTTATAGAGAATTATAAAAAAGAAATAATAAAACAAATAAAAAAAGGTAAAAAAAGTGTAATAATTCCTTTTAATGAAATTAGTGAATTTAGTCACGAATTAGCAGAATATATATTAGAAAATCCTGAAGAAGCATTAGCAACTTTAGGTTTTATTTTAGATGAGATGGATATTGGGAAAAATATAAAAATAAGATTAATAAATTTGCCAAAAAGTCAAGAAATAAATATAAGAGAAATAAGAAGTAAACATATAAATAAATTAATTGTTTGTGAAGGAATTGTAAGGCAAAGTTCTGATGTAAGACCTGAAGTTATTAATGCTTTATTTGAATGTCCAAGTTGTGGAAATAAAATAAATGTATTACAGCTAGAAAAAAAATTTAGAGAGCCATCAAGATGTAGTAATTGTGGAAGAAAAAAAGGTTTTAAAATTATCAGCAAAGAATTTGTAGATGCACAAAGAATAGTAATCGAAGAAAATCCTGAATCTCTGATAGGTGGTGAACAACCTAGACGTTTAAGTGTTTTTTTGAAAGAAGATCTCGTAGAACCAAAAATGGAAGAAAAAACAACACCTGGAAGTAGAGTAAAAGTTATAGGAATAATTAAAGAAGTACCAATTTCATTGAGGACTGGTGCTACAAGTACAAAATATGATTTAATAATGGAAGCAAATAATATAATACCACTCGAGGAAAGATTTGAAGAAATAGAAATAAGTGAAGAAGAAGAAAAAGAAATTATTGAATTTGCTAAATCCCCAGATGTATATGAAAAAATAGTTAAAAATATTGCCCCAAGCATTTATGGCTATGAAGAAATAAAATTAGCTTTAGCTTTACAATTATTTGGTGGAGTAAGAAAAAGAAAAAGTGACGGAACATATACAAGAGGAGATATACATATATTACTTGTTGGTGATCCTGGAGTCGCAAAATCTGTTATATTAAAATTTATAGCCTCAATAGCTCCAAGAGGAAGATATGTTGTTGGAAAAGCTGCAACTGGAGCTGGAATAACTGCTACAGTAGTAAAAGATGAATTCTTACATGGATGGAGTTTAGAAGCAGGAGCAATGGTATTAGCAAACAAAGGAATAGTATGTATAGATGAATTAGAAAAAATGAATGATGCTGACAGAAGCGCTATGCATGAAGGAATGGAACAACAAACTATAACTATAAGTAAAGCTAATGTACAAGCAACTCTAAGAGCAGAAACATCAGTACTTGCAGCAGCTAATCCTAAATTTGGAAGATTTGATCCATATCAAAACATAACAGAACAAATAGATCTACCACCAACTTTACTTAATAGATTTGATCTAATATTTGTTTTAAGAGATTTGCCAGATAAAGAAAAAGATGGTGCAATTGCTGAACATGTTTTAAGAGAGCATTCACTAAGAAAAAAAACATCTTTTAGTCCTGAATTTTTAAGAAAATATATTGCATATGCAAAACAAAAAATAAAACCAAAATTAACAAATGAAGCAATAGAAGAAATTAAGAGTTTTTATGTAAATTTAAGAAATATGCCAACTACAGCCGATGAAATAATAAAACCAATACCAATATCGGCTAGACAATTAGAAGCTTTGATAAGATTAAGTGAAGCTAGTGCAAAAATAAGATTAAGTAATAAAGTAACAAAGGAAGATGCTCAAAGAGCAATAGGACTAATTAAATATATGCTGCACCAAATCGGTATAGATCAAGAAACAGGACAAATAGATATCGACAAAATAATAACAGGTATCCCTGCAAGTGAAAGAGCTAAAATTTTATTATTGAGAGAAACTATAAATAAGCTTGAATCTAGATTAGGAAAGACTATTCCTATAAAAGAGATAAAAAAAGAACTAGAAGGGAGGATTAATGAAGATGAAATTGATGAAATAATAGATAAATTAAAAAGAAGTGGTGATATCTATGAACCAAAAAAAGGATATATTGAAAAAATATGAAAAGAAAAACCGCATATAAATTATGGATTAAAGATATAAATAAATGTGAACAAATATTTGATGGTGGTAAATTTGTTGGTATAAATTTTAATGGAAAAATAGTAAAAAGAATAAATATAGTTGGAAATATCATAGATAAATTTGATGGATCAAATTTTACAAGTATAATAATTGATGATTCAACAGGAATAATTGAAATAAGAGATTTTGAAGAAAAATTGAAAGATTTTGAGATTGGAGATTCTATCTTAGTAATTGGAAAATTAAAAAATTTTAATGAAAGAATATATCTAGGAAGTGAAGTTGTAAAAAAAGTTGATCCATTATTTTTAATAGCAAGAAAAATTGAACTTGAAAAAATTTTTAAGAATAAATTAGAGGAAAAAAAAATCGAAACTGAAATTAAAGAAAATAATAAAATTAAATATGAAATATTAAAAAAAATAAAAGAAAATGAAAATAACGAAACAAATATAGAAGATTTATATTTAAAATTGGATTATTCTATCGATGAAATAAAAAAAGCTATAGAAGATTTGTTAGAAGAAGGAAAAATATATGAACCAAGGCCTGGTATTTTAAAAATTATTTAAACGAAAAATTTTTAAACTGTAATAACTTTAAAATGATAATGAAAAACAAAAAATTTTTGTTTATAATATTTTTAATTATTTTTTTATATGTAATCAATTTAGTTAGTTCTTTAAAAATTGAAAATTTTTCTCCAAGTCCAATTCAATTAATTTATGGAACAAAAAGTTTTAGTTTTTTGATTGTTGAAGATTTAAATCAAAATACAACAAATATAAATGCTAGTTGCAATGTAAATGTTGGAACTTGTAGTGTTTCTTGTCCTAGAAGTTTAAATGCAAATACAAATGCTACATGTATAGGAATTTTAACAATACCCCAATATACTCACGCAGGAATTTATAATGGGATTGTTGTAGTAGAAGGATTAACAAATTTTGGATTAGTAAGTGATAATGAAACTTTTATAATAGACATCATTGAAACTCATGATTTAACATTAAATTTTTCTTTAGATGATATGGGTAAAAATGATATACAAAATTCCTCAGTTAGTATAAAAAATATCGGAAATATTGAATTATCAATAAATTTAACCTCTTGGATAGAAAATGAAGATGGAGAAATAGTTAATATAGAAAATGAATTAAATGAAACTAGCTTTATTTTAAATCCAGGAGAAACAAAAATAATCAAATTAAAAATAAAAACTGAAGATACTTCTGCTGGAAATTATTATGCTTTTATCAAAGCGAATGCAAAAAATGATCAATATGGAATAGAATTTAATAAAACTGTTAGTGAAGAATTTAAAGTTAGATTTATGTATTGTAGTAAAATTGGTGGAGATTACTTAAGTATTGAAATAAAAAATAGGAATGATTTTGAAGGAAAAAAATTCGGACCTTTAGAAAATTTCACCATAAAAATAAAAATTAATAACGAAAATGATGAAGAACATAATGTAAATATTAAAGCCGCTTTAGTCGAGAATGAAGAAATTATAGATGAGAGTGAAATTGAAAAAGAAATAACTATAGAAGAAGATAGCTATATTATAATAACATTAAATTTTATGATACCATTATTAGAAGAAGGTGATTATGATTTATATATTAAAGTATATGATGAAGATAATGAAGATGAATGTGTTCAAGAAGATAGTTATATAAAAATAAAAAGGGAAAGTAATAAAGTAATATTAAAAAATATTCTTTTTGATAAACAGTACTATGAATGTGGCCAAGTTATGACAATTTCTGGAAGTATTGTAAACATTGGGAAAAATGATGAAGATTTAGTAAAAATATCTTATGAGGATGATTTAAACAATAGTATTGATACAACTTTTGATCTATATGTTGATGAAGAAAAAAATTTCTTATTCCAACCAAAAATACCATTAAATGCAAGTGAAGGAAACCATAAAGCTATAATAAAAATATATTATGATTACTCGGAAACTAGAAATACATTTGAGAAAACCAATATTTATGAATATTATTTCTATATTCAAGGAAATTGTATAAAACCAATGAAAAATGTTAATGCTATAATAAATATTGATGATGTATTATACTTAAATAATTCATATGAAGGAAAAATTATTTTAATCAATATTGGTGATATACCTACAATTTATGAAATATCTATAGAAGCAAGTTGGGCCGAATATAATATTGATTCAAGAATTTTACAATTAAATCCAAAAGAAGAAAAAACTATAAGAATTAATATTATACCCAAAGAAATAGGAACAAAAATATTAACATTAAAAGTTAAATTTGATAATCAAGAGAAAATATTTACAAAAACTTTAACTGTAAAAGAATTTGAAGAAGAAAGTAAATATAAAAAAGCAAGTTGGATTGATGAATTAATATTTGAATTCAAAAGAAGACCTTGGTTATTTGCATTAGTATTAATAAGTATTATTATATCTGTAATTTGCTTAATCTTAATAATTATATTACTAACAAAAAAACATTAAATTTTCTTGAATTTTTTTTCTTTTATTTGTTTTAATACTATTTCAATAAAATTATCAATTTTTTCTTCGTTTATACCTTTATTTTTTAATATTTTTTTAATTTCAATCTCTGTTAAATAATAATTCTTGAATTTTTCATTTAATTTTTTCCATGGTATTCCAGCTAATGAATTTGCAAGATCTATATCAAAATCAAGTTTTTTTTCTATCATAAGTAAAGCTATTGAAGGATATCCTAAATAGCCTTTAAATTTACTACCATTGTCATCAGAAGTTATTGAATTATCTTCAGGAATATAGGTAATATTATAAGTTTTATCTCTATTTGAACTTAAACATATCGCTTTTACAATTCTTTTCTCTTTTTTTTCATCACTAATAATTTTTATTCTTCCATCAGTAATTGCACCTAAAGCTTCAAGTATTTTTATTCTAGGAGGTAATTTCCAAAATTTATTCATTTTAACATATTTTTAATTATTCTTATAATTTTTTTTGTTCCAAAAAAATATGGTGCTAAATATAAATTTCCACTTTCTATTTCTTTTTTTATTTCTTCTATTGAATTAATTAAACCATTAAATTTTATTGCATATGGTATAACTTTAAAATTTCTTCTTTCAACAATATTTGTTGGAGAAAAAAATACAAATGGTATCCCACAAGAATAAAAAGCTAATTCTGATGGTTTAGTAAAAATAATATCTGCTTTATAAAAAAATTTGTTAAATATTTTTATAGAATTTTCTCTTTTCTCATTTTCGTTTTCTCCTATTGCAACTAAAAAATCTATATTTAAATTTGAAAATTTAACAGTATAAGTATAACCTATAACAAAAACACCATCATTTATTTCTTTTTTATTTATTATTTTTCTTTTTCCTATTAATTCTCTGAATAACCAATCATGATGATTACAATTAATTATTAATTTACCTTTCTTCAATTTACAATATTCACTTATTATTTGCTTAATTTCTAATTTATTAGTTCCAGCTCCACCAGTAGTAACAAATAATAGATAATTACCATTTTTTATATTTCTAATTCTCTTTTTAATTTTAGCTAATGATTTTTCAGTTTCTTCTATTGGAAGAACATGTCCAGTAACAAAAATTCTTTCTTTGGATACACCGCTCCTAACTAACACTTCTTTACTATAACGATCATTAACAAAATAAAAAACATTTTTTCCCGGCAATAAGTAAAACCATAAAGAAAAATAATCAATTGAATCTGGAATAAGATTTATCAATTTTATTTTTAGATTTTTTTTATAACTTAAATCAATTAAAGGTAAAGGATGTGTTGAGATAAGTATTTTTATTTTTTTCTTTTTTATAAATTCAATTAATTTTTTTGAAATAAGAAAAGAGTAAAGTTCCATAAGAAAATATAACAAAGGAAATTTTGTTATTTCTTTTAATACCATTTTTCTTTGAGAATACTCATAAACTTTTTTTACAAAATTCCATATATTGGAATAAAACTTCCCAACTATATCGCTATCGAAAACATTAATAAGATAAACTTTATATTTATTTTTTCTTAAAGAGATAAAAAGATTATAAGCATCTCTTCTATGCCCTAATCCAGCATCAACAAAAATTATTGCAATATTTTTATTTTTCATAAAAATATAAAAGATTATTTTTTTAATTACTTTGTAATTACTCTAAAGGAAAAAAATTTAAAAGTAGAATTTTTTATTTTAATTATGGAAAACCATATAAAAAATATAATTGAAATTATAAATTATATTGCTGATCAAGTTTATAGACTTGAAGATAAAAATATTATTAAAGAAACTTATAAAAAACTTTATGAAATAATAGAAGAAAAAGCAATATATTGTGAAATTTCAAATTTAATATATTTTTGGAAAATAAAAAAAGAAAAAAATATAGATGATTGCTTTAAAGAGTTATTCAAAAATAGAGATCCTATGTTGGAGCTTATAGTAAGAAGTGAACTCGAAAAATTAAAAGAAGAAGTTAAAGATGAAAATTTAGAAATTATTGTAGAAAAAAAGAAAAAGATGGAGATGGATAAATTAAAAGATTACTGTTTTATTAATATATTATTAAGTTGGTTAGGAGGACCATTAAAAAATAAAATATCAAACAAATTAAAAGATTTTATTGGATATACGTCAACATTAATAAATTATTTAAATAATGAAATTTATCTTGATTATATTACTCAAATTGAGATTAATAATCTTTTCGAAGAAAAAGATACAAAAGTAATAGAAAATCATAAAATTTATTTTTTAATAAATATATATGAAGCTTTAAATAAATTGAAAGATGATTTAAAAAATTATCCTAATGAAATTGATCAAATTATGTTCATTGATAAATATTTAAAAAAACTTGAAACCGAAGTTAATAATCTTGATGATTTATTTAACTATTTTTCTGATAAAATAATTGTATTAACTTCTCTAATTTATTTAACTTGGTATCCTATAGAAATAAGACTTAATGAGTTAGATAAATTTGAAAAAATTTTGAGTAATTTAATTACAAGATATTTAAGATATTTAGAAAAAGAAATAAATATAAAATAATAGGCAAAATGCGCCAACCGGGATTCGAACCCGGGCTACCAGCTTGGGAAGCTGGTGTCCTACCACTAGACGATTGGCGCTTACAAAAATTTATAAACAATAATTATTAAAAATTTTATGAAAATAAAAGGAAAGGACTTTGAAATAAATTTGATAAAAAAACCTAAAGAAAATTCAATAATAATTGAGGGTTTTCCTGGCCTTGGGTTTGTTTCATCAATTGTTACTAATTATTTAATTCATCACTTACCAGCAAAATTTGTTGGTTATATTTCTACAAAAAAATTAGCTCCATTGGTAACTATTCATCAAACAAAAATTATTTACCCAATAGAAATATTTTACAATGAAGATTATAATATAATTATAATACAATCCTCAACTTTAATAGAAGGAGTAGAATATGATATAGCCGAAATAATACTAGAATTTGCAAAAGCAATTAAAGCAAAAGAAATAATAACAATAGAAGCTGTTGTATCAACTAAACCAGAAGAAAAAATATTTTTCTTCACAAACAATAAAAAAAAGGAAAAAATATTAAAAGAAAAAGGATTTGAGGAAATAAAAGAAGGTATAATAGTTGGAGTTACTGGGGCTTTATTAATAGAAAGTGAAAAATTTCCATTAATTGGATTATTTGTAGAAACTAATCCAGAAATAATAGATAATAGAGCTAGTGCAAAAATAATAGAGGCTTTAGATAAATATATAGGTCTAAAAATTGATTATGCACCATTATTAAAAAAAGCTGAAGAAATTGAGGAAAAAATTAAAAATTTAATAGAAAAAATAATAGAAACAAAAAAAGAAAAAGAAAAAAGAATAAGTTATGCTGGATAATTATTTTAAAACAACAAAAAATTTTTAAATTATTTTAAAATTAATGTTGAATGAAATTTTGTCCAAAATGTGGTGCTATACTTATAAAGAAAGATGATCTTTGGGTTTGTCCTAAGGGGGATTATAAAAGTAAAGAAAAAATAAAAATAGAAGTAAAAGAAAGTCAAGAAAAAGAAGTTCTAGGAATAATTAAAGGGGAAGAAACTAGTGTATATCCAATAACTACTGCTATTTGTCCAAAATGTGGAAATCGTAAGGCATATTTCTTTACAGCACAAACTAGAGCTGGAGATGAAGCAGAAACAAGATTTTTTATTTGTACTAAATGTAAATATAAATGGAGAGAATACAGCTAAAAAAATAAAAAATAAAAAAATTAATTTTTTATCTAACTATTTTATTTTTTATTGTCTTCCCAAAGTCCAAAGACTTCTCAATGCTACTATAATTGTTGCTGGAACAAATAGATAAAGGAAGTTATCCAAAATTGTTGATAAAAATGTTAGTGACCCAAATGCTTTCCCTCCTAATGCTGCAACAATAACAAAGATAGTTCCTGCAAATAAAAATGGTTGAGTTTCCTCAACTGTAATATTTAACAACCCTATTATCAATCCTATTATTACCAAAATCCATGCAACCCATGTTTGGAATGGTATAAAACCAAAGATCACTGCCAATATTACTCCTATCAAAAAAGCTATACTACCAACAATATTTGATGATTTCTTTTTTGCTACCATTTTAATTTAAATTTTTATTTTATAATTTAAAAATAGATTAATATTTAAAAATTTTTCTAAGTAAATATTCTAAAATTTTTTAACGCCCGGGGTGGGACTCGAACCCACAAGGGTATACCCCACTGGCTCTCAAGGCCAGCGCGTCTACCAAATTCCGCCACCCGGGCTTAAAATATGATAAATTATTTTTTATAAAGTTTATCAAAGAAATTTAAAAATTATCCAGATTAAAAAGAAAACAATAAATAAAATAATAAATAAAAATAAAGCTAATAAAATAGCTTTTTTGCTTGTTCCAAAAGCAAAAGGAATAAATCCAATTATTCCAACAACTCCAACTTCTGCTTTTGAAGTTGAATTTAAATTTTTTATTACATAAATTAAAATCATAAATATTGATAAAATAAAAAATAATATTGCTAAAATTAAAAAAATTTCAGATTTCATATTGATTTATATGGGCTTGGATGACCTGGCATATCTCTAGATTTTTTAAATGTATTATATATACTAAAGCACAAATCTTTAATCTCTTCCTCAACTAAACCTCTCAAATATTTCTCATAATAATTTTCTTTATTTATTTCTTTTACATCTCTCAATATTTTTTCTTTCTTTTCTTTTACCTCTTTCTTTTCTTTTCCCTTAAATATATTAATCAAATCTGTAATTATTCCCTGCTTCAGAGTTGATTTTTTTTCTTTAATTTCTTCCTTTTTTTCTTCTAAAAATTTTTTTAGATCTTCTTCCATAATTTTAAGCGATTCTTCAGTTAAATCTGTAAAAAGTTTAATTACTTCCTCAAATTCTGATTTTTCCAATTCTTTTTTAAAAAAATTAAATTGATCTTCATTAAGAACATATGCTTTAAAATTTAAATCTACTCTACCTGTAAAAATATAAAATTCTTGTTTTCTAATATCTGTATGGGGAATGGATCTAAAATTAAAATCTATAAAAATAAGACCATAAAAATTTCTAATTTTTTTCTTTTTAAAATATTCTTTTAATTCCTTTGGTAAAATATTTATATCATATTTTTTAAAACATTGTAAAAGTAAATTCAAAATTATAGTTGAAAATATAGAAACTAAAGAAGCTTCTTTAGTTTCTTTTTCTAATAATCCTTCTGCAGCTCTCAAATAAGGTTTTAACCATCTAGAATAAAGTTTTAAACTAGCTACTTGACTCTTTAAATAATTTTTCTCTAATTTATATCTATTTCTTAATTCAACTTCACTTAATTGTAGCCATTGATTAAATTCAGATAATCTACTAAGTAATAACCTTCTTACTCTATCATTTAAATCAAGTTTATAAACATCATCAATAGTTTTTGCTGCAAAAAATGCATCTCTCAAAGTTACAAATTCTAATGATCTTGTTAATTCATTTATAGATCCCCTTCCCTTCTGAGCATCAACAAAAGTTATCCATATTTCTTTTAAAGCATTTAATGCTCCTTCTCTCTCTATAGGATTTTTACTCTTTAATTTATCATATAAGCTTAATCTTATTTCAAATTGTTTTAAATCGTAAATTAAATTTATTATACTCTTTACAATTTGGTTAATATAACCTAAATAACTTATAACTTTTTCTTGCATTATACCTGCTTTTCTACCAAGTTCTGAAGAATAACCACCTCCAGGAGAAGTTGCAAAATTATCAATAAGTTTCTCAACATTAAAACCCAAATTTCTAGTAAAATCTAAAATCCAATAATATATAGGTTCAAGCTGCTGAAATGGAGAATCATAAGTCAATTTAAATTCTGCAAGTGGTTCTTTAATTTCTAATTTCTCTAATATTTTTTTTATTTCTTCCATTTTATTTTCTCATTAACTCAAATGTAGAAGCTAAATCAATGATATATTTTCCTTCTTCTATTTTAAAGATAATTGGATTTTTCTTAAATAATTTAACTAAATCTATCTCAAATTTTCCTGGTTTTATTGCTCTTATTGATTCTAAATCTAAAATTACAGGAGTTTCTTCTGGAATTTTTATTATTTCTTTTATTTCTTTCTCAATTTCCTTCACTTCTTCTTGAGTTAAATTTATTATTTCCTCTTTTGGCTTCTCCTTAAAAAAATAAAAAAATTTACTACCACATTTACATCCTTTTAATATTACATTTGATTCTTCATATATCCTTCCACATCTAACACATTCATAAGGCATAAAAAAGAAAATAAAAACATATTTAAATATTTTATATTTTCAGATATAATTCAAGTTTACTAATATCTTTTTTTATTTCCCTTACAATTGTCGCTGGACCAATTATAGTAATCATATCCCTATCTCCAACCAAAGCATCAGCAAGTTTTTTTCTTAATTTACCAAATATATTATCTTCTGGTTTTGGTACTAAAGTTGCAATCTCAATTCCTTTAAAATTTTTTCTTTTTCCTATATTAACCATAGTTTCCTCTATTAAATCTGCTTCTTCATCATGACTCAATTTTCCTTGTAAAATAATTATTTTATTTTCCTTTATATTATCGAGTAAAAATTTAACTCTCTTATAACTTGAAAGATTTTCTATTTTTGAAAATGGTATAAACTGAATTTTTATACCTTTTATTTTTTTCATTTTCTCTTTATTTTAGATTTTTTAATTAAATTAAATAAAGTCTCATAAAATTCTTCCATATTTTTGCCATATTTAGCTGAAATACCAACAACATCATATTCAGGAAATGCTGCTTCTATTGCTTTTAAATTTGCTCTCTTTAAATCAATTTTATTTGCTACAATCATTAAAGGAATTTTTCTAGCAGCTATATTACCTATAATTGTAATATTTACTTGACTATAAGGATTCTCGCATGCATCTAAAACTACAATTATAACATCCATATCATCTATCCATTTTATAGCCTCTATAACTCCTCTTGTTGCTTCTTTTGCTCTTTTTCTTGCTTCTGATTTACTTAAACCATAACGTAAAAAATTCTCATAATCAATTTTAGTTGTTATTCCTGGAGTATCAACAATTTTAAAATTTAAACTTTTTCCTTTATGTGTAATTTTTACACCTTCTTTTATTGTTATCTCTCTTGTCTCATGTGGTATATTACTTACTTTTCCAATCTCTTCACCAATCCAATCTTTACATATTCTATTTGCTAAAGTAGTTTTTCCTGCATTTGGAGGACCATAAAAACCTAATTTTAATTCTCTCTTTACTGAAAATATATTATTAAAAATTCTTTGAAAAAAATTTGTAATAATTCTTATAACCATTTTTATCTAATTTTTAAAGTCTTTTTAACTTTTTTTATTATATAATCTACTTGCTGTTTTTTCCATCCAGCATTTAAAAGTTGTTGTCTTATCTCATTTTCTTTTTTTCCACTTTTTAAAGAGTTTGAAACAAAATTAAATAAATTATAATAATCCGCAGCATATGGGAAAAGTTTTTTCTCTTTTTCTTTTTGTTTTATTTTTAAATTTTTAATAATATGTGGGGCCCAAATTATAATTAAACCTATAATAACCAATATTATTAAGATTATTGAGATAAATAATAAAGGACTTTTTCTTTTTTCATATAATTCTGGTTCTCCATATATTTCTTCACATTCTATTTCATCTATATTATTTGGTGTAGCATAAATATTTACTTCATAAGGAATTATCTCATCATTGTATGCAATTTCTACTGAAGTAGTATTAAAGCTTATAGCATTTCCTAAATCATTAAAGTTTTTATATGAGTAAATGTCTGAAGATGGTAATTCAACAATTATATTTCCATTATTAATTAAAGATAAATAAATAACAGTTATTTTCTTTGTTTCACCATTATAAAATATTATATTTACTATTTTTCCTGAAATTTTTAGTTTTTTATTATTCCATAAAGCTAAACTTTTTTTACACGAATCACTATCACAATTGCAATTTCCTAAAATTCTCTCAACATTATCTAAATTTATTTTTTCCCAATTAACAATATAAGTAATCTGTGGATAATTTGAAATCATTATATTTTTTGGTATTTTATTTTTTAAATTATCAAATTCATTTTTTATTGAATCTAAATCTCCACCAGAAGATAAATTTACTAATAACTCTCTAAGTTTATTTTTAGTTTCATTAAGCTCAATTAAATCTATTAGCCAAGATTTATAAAATTCTCCACTTAAATTATTTTCAAAATTTTTGATATCATTAATAGCTTTATTCAATGAAGAATTTAATGTATCTTTATCAATACCAACTACTATCTCAAATCCTCTAACTCCAAAAAAATTTTTTTCATCAACTACTTTAACAGTTACTAAATATTTTCCAGAATTAGAATATTTATGCTCAAAAATACCATTAGAATTACTTTCTATTGAAGATCCATCACCCCAGTTAACTTCATAGTTAATTATATTCCCATTTGGAGAATATGCAATTATTCTAAATTCAGTTTCTTCATTAACAATTACCTTGTTTGGAATTATAGCTGCAATAATAGGAACATCTTCTACATAAAATGTTTCAGTTGCTATCAAATAATTATCAAAATAAATTTTTAAAGTATAATTGCCTTTAATACGAGGTGCAGTTAAATTAAAAACTTCTAAAGGAATAGATATAAAACCTTTACTATCTACTTTAGGATATTCTACACCAATTTCACTAAATTTATCTAAAAGTAAAGAAGTTCCTCCAGAAACAAATCTCAAGTTTAGATCTTTCAAATTAAATCTTTGAGTTGAGTTTATAAATAACGGAATAATACAACCATTACTACAATTATTGTTATATTTTGAATTTATATAGTTATTTATATCATTAATCAAATTTTTCTTTGTTTGCTCAAAATAAACTGAAGAATTAAAATTTACATCACCAATTAATCCTCTATTTTTATATTCTGCAATAAATAAACCATAATGTGATCCGCTATATTGAATTAAAAAAGTATCACTAACATCAGCTCTTACACAAACCTCATAATTTCCTTCTTCTACAAAAACATCTATATCACAACTAACATAGCTATAATCTCCGCTATAATCTGTAGTATTACATTCTTTAACTATGCCATGTGGTGTTTTTATCTTAAAAAATATAGTTCCTAGTTGTGAAAAATTTTTTAACTTTATAATACCTCCAACTTTTACTTTACCAGCTGTATATTTTAATGTTATATTATCACAATATTCTTGAGTAGTTAATATTGCATCATAATTATAACTGAAATTAGTTGGAAACTTAAGTGAACAATTAGAATCTGAAGGATTAATATATAAGTAATCTATACTACCATCAATAAAAAGATCTATAATTAAAGGAATATTCCCACATGAATCTTGTTGATTATTTTCTCCACTAATAACAAAACTTAAATCTTGAACATTTACATTTTCTCCATTAAGATTAAAACCAATAAATTTTTCTCCAGAGCCACTAATATTTTCATTTGTACTTTTAACATAAAAAACTTTATCACAAGTAACTTTTATATTATTATACCAGCAATCATAATTAATGTTAGTTTTATTCAAAATTTCTAAAATCTTTAATATAGAGTATTTCCCAGTTCCTAATATCTCTGCTTTTATTTTTGATTGAGAAGAATCATTTTTCAAACTTATATTAAGATATCCATTTATTAATTGATTAGCTCCAACAGGATTAACTATTAACTTTGGATTACCAATTTCATAGGCAGATACATTTACTAAAAAAATAAAAAAAATTAAAAAAACAAACTTCAACCCCTTTTTCATTAAAAATATTTTAAAAAACATAATTAAAAATTTTTCTTTTCTAAATTTTCTCTTCAATTAAATTTTTCTTTTCCTCCTTCCACAATCTCAACAAATTACTTTTAAATCTATCTAAATCCTCTATTTTCATAGATGCCCCTAAAGCACAATCATGACCACCAGCACTAGCATTTTCTATACCATTAATAGCTTTAATAACAATATCCCTAATTTTATATCTACTTCTTATTGATATTTTAGCTGTATCTCCTTTTAAATATGCAACAACAATTATTTTATTTGGATATTTATAAAGCAATGCATTAGAGATTTCAGCAGAAATACTTAAATTACCACCATATTGAAAAAATAATATTTCGTGTTTAGCAAAATTTTCAGCTTTTTCTATTAATTTTGAAAATTTTTTATAAATATAATTAAATCTTTTGTGAATTCCTTTATTTTTTTCATTTATTTCTAATATTTCATAGGGTGTTTCAACTTTAGATAAAAATTTTAGCATTTTTGTTATATTTGTTGTTGTATCTTTTAAACCAAAGTTTAATATTTGAATTATTTTTCCAAAAGAAGTTTCATATAATATTTTTGAAACATCTTCAGTTTTTCCAATTTCAAATAAATCTTTATATTCATTATAAATTTGATCAAAATATTCTGGAATAAACCAATCTGATATACATCCTAAACCTGCAATCCAAAGATATTTTTTGTTTTCTATTAACTCATAAACCCAATAAGTTGTTGGTTTACTTATCCCTTTAAGAATAGTAGGATTAAATAATATTCTAACATTCTGATCAAAATATTCTAACATATTTATATCTTTATGATGATCAATCCAAACAAAATGATAATTTTTATCTTTTATATAATCAAGAAAAAGTTTTGAAATTTTTGGTTTATCTAAAACAAAGATACTATCAGGATTTATTTCTTCTATTTTTCTTATATAATTAAAACTTAATTCAGGAAAAGTTTTTATTGCGACTCCTTTTCCTTTTTCATAAGTTTTTTTAAATAATAAAAAAGATGCTAAACCATCAACATCATTATCAAAAAAATATAATGGATTAGAAGAGTTCATTAAAATTTCTTTTATTTTTTTAATTATATCACTCATAATGAAGAAAAAAATTCTTTTATTTTTTTTGCCTTTTTTTCTTTTATTCCTTTCTCTATAAAATCATTAATATCAGCTTCTATTATATTTTTCAAATTTCCAAAATTTTTTATTATTAATTCTCTTTCATTTTCATTAATAATATAAATTTTTTTTAGTAACCTATATCCTAAAGGAGTTAAATGATCAACAAGTTTATTTGATTCAAACAATTTTATTATAAATTTGGGAGATATAATTTCATGATAGTCTGCTTTATTTAATGCTTCTTCTATATTATCAAAATTTATTTGATTATGATAATCTCTTTTTATTGATTCTATCTCTTCATTTATAAAATTTTTAATTTCTTCAAATTGAAATTTTATAGTTCTTCCTTCTACTCCAAGTTCAGCCAAATAAAGTAAAAGTATATCAGAGATATAGTCAAATATTTTTTTTCTTTGAAATATATTTGCTATATCTTCTATATTAACTATATCCAAAATTTCAGCTGTATTTAAATGTTTTACTAATTTTTCAAAGTTTTCTCTATGTCTATCTAAAACAGAAAAAGTTTCTCTTGCTTTAATTAAAAGATCACTTATATAATTTAATCTTAATTTTTTATTTCCATAATATACTGTTGCTATTTTGGTTTTCTCTGAAATAGCTAAAACAATTGCATTAAATTGTTTAGCAGTTCTCTCAGCAGCTTGATGTCTTGTTCCAGTTTCCTCACTAACTATTCTTGAATTTGGAGTAAGCAAAACATTAGCATAAACAATTTTATCATCTTTAACAATTATTGCTCCATCAAGTTTTGCTAATTCTACTAATAATTCTTCTGTCAATTTTTTATTTACTTTAAAACCCCCTTTACATATCTTCGTTATTTTTTTAAAATTATTATTATCTGCAAAAACTATTAGTGCTCCTCTATAAGCACGAGTAATTTTCTCTATAGCATTTCTTAATATACTCCCATAAGAAAACATTTCTAAAATTTTTAATTTTGTTTCCATCTTTCTTTTAATTTTTTTAATATTATTTTTTCTTCATCAGCCCCAATAACTAAAACATAAGGTTTTTCATTATTTAAATATTTTTCATTTCTAATATTCTTCATTTTATCAATTTTAACTTTTAAAAATTTCATTATTTTTTCCCTAACTGGCCAAGAGTTTTCTCCTATACCACCACTAAAAACAAATGCATCAATATCTTCAAAATTAATCAAATAGCTAGAAGCTATTTTTGCTATTGAATAACAAAAAATATTAAAAGCAAAATTATATTTTTTATTTTTATTTCTAAGCATTATTATTTTCTCAAATTTTTTTGTATTAGCTAAAGCTAGAATGCCGGAATTATTTAAAATTTTCTCAGTATTTTTTATTCCAATTTTTTTTATTAAAAATAAAACAATACCAGGATCGATTGAACCAGATCTATTTATCATTATACTTCCTTCAAAAGGGGTAAATCCCATACTTGTTTCAATTGGCTTAAAATTTTTTATGGCAGTAATGCTACATCCTGCTCCTAAATGAAAAATTATTGCATTTTTCAAGTTTTCTTTTTTTAACTCTTCTATAATATTTTCAACATTAAGTCCATGAAAACCATATCTATAAATTTTATATTTTTTTATAATTTTAGTTGGCAATGCATAAATTTTACTAATTAATGGTAAATCAAGAAAAATATCACTATCAAAAGCAATAAATTGTTTCAATTTTGGAAATTCCTTTTTTATTATTTTTATAACTTTTAATTGAAAAGGATTATGTAAAGGTGCTAATGGAATTGCATTAGCAATATTGTTTAATATTTTTTTATTTAAAAAATTACTTTTACTTCCATAACCATGAACTACTCTATGAGCAACAACATCTATTTTTTTAAATTCTTTTTCAGCTTTTTTAAATATATTTAAAATTAAATTTTTATTTGGTTTTGCATAAATTATTTCTTTATTTATTATCTCAAAATCTTTAAAGAATGAATATTTTATTGTTTCACTTCCTACATTAAAAATAATACCTTTCATAATTAAATCAAACCTAATTCTTCCATCTTTTTAAAAATATAAATTTTTTCACATATATTTAAATTATATTTTTTTAATTCTTCATAAATATCTTCTGAAATATATGAAGAACAAAATAAAATATTAGTGTATTTATTTTTTTCACTTTTTCTTATGATATCAACAAGTTTTAAACCTGAATTCTTATAACCATCATTCAAATTATTATCTGTAATAATATAATAAAATTTTATATTATTTATTATTTCTTTTGCTTCTTCGAAATTATCAGATTCTATTATTTCATATTTATCTTTAAGCATATTTTTAAGCAAAAATCTAAAAGTTTTGTCGTCATCTATAATCAATATTTTCTCTAAAGGTTTTATACTATCATCAATAATTATTTTTTTCATAAAAAATTAAAAAATTTATATATAAAAACTTTTTTAAACCTAAATTTTTTAATTTTTTATGTCAAAAAGTAAGAAAGAAACTAAAACAGAGTTAAATATAGATGAAAATTTAGAAGCTTTACTATGCTATGTCCTTGGATGGATAACAGGAATTGTTTTTTTAGTATTAGAGAAAAAAAGTAAATTTGTTAAATTTCATGCAATTCAAAGTATTATAGTATTCGGATTTTTAACTTTGATTTTTATAATTTTTTCTTCAATTCCATTCATTGGTTGGTTTATATTTGCACCATTAATTTCTGTATTTTCAATAATAATATGGATAATATCAATGATAAAAGCATATAATTATGAGTGGTTTAAATGGTCTATAGCCGGAGATATTGCTGAAAAAAATATTTAATTTTTTAAAAAATTTTCTAAAATTTTTATACTTTCCTCTATTTTATTTTCATTGATTTTAAAATTAAGAAAAGTTTCTATCTCTTTAATTACTTCGGTTTTTTTATTTTCAAAATTATAAAAAATATCTTTCTGAAATCCAAGCCCATACTTTAAAATTATAAAATCAAATTCAGAATTTATAATATTACTAATAACTGATGAAAAAAAATTATCAAGTTTATTTTTATAAAAATTATAAACTATTTCTATATCTTCTATTTTTATTTTATCTTCAACAACAAATAAAGTGGAAGGTTTTATCTCTTTTATTTTATATCTATCTTTTCTCAAAGCAAAAACAAATGGAAAAATTGTAAAATTTGTATTATATTTCAAATATTCTCTAATTTTTCTCTCTAAACTACTAGCCATAGGAATAGAATATAAATATGTGATAAATTTATCGTCTCTAATTAATTCATAATAAATAATTTCTTTGCCCTCGATAAAATTTTCTATTATTTTTTTCTCAAAATCTGCTTGAACAGAAATTCCAAATAAATGTTTTTGTTCATACATAAATCAAATTGAAAATAAATTTTATATTTTTTTGTTATAACTTTTAATAGATTAATTTGAAAAAAATTTTAAAAAAATAAAAAAATAAAGATAAATGGAAAAACTGATAGTTTGGCTATCTGAAATAAATAAAGATGATGTAGCAATTGCTGGAGGTAAAGGAGCTAATTTAGCTGAGATGTATAATGCAGGATTTCCTGTTCCCCCAGCATTTATTGTAACTGCTCAAGCTTATAAAAAATTTTTATCAATAAATAAAATTGATGAAGAAATTAAAAAAATACTTAGCGACTTTGATTATGAAAATACTAAAGAACTAGAAGAAAGAACAAAAAAAATAAGAGAACTAATAATCAATGCGGATATGCCTGAAGAAATAAGTTCTGCTATTATAGAAGCTTATGAAATAATTAGTGCTAGTGAAATTAATTTACTTATTTCTGAACCTTGTTTTGTTGCAGTTAGAAGTTCTGCAACTGCTGAGGATTTACTTACTGCAAGTTTTGCTGGCCAACAAGAAACTTATTTAAATGTAAAAGGAAATACCGCTTTAATTGAATCTATAAAAAAATGTTGGGCATCATTATTCACTGCAAGAGCAACTTATTATAGATATAAAAAAGGTTTCTCACATGAAAAAACATTAATAGCAGTAATAGTTCAAAAGATGGTAAATGCAGAAAAAAGTGGAGTTATGTTTACTATTGAGCCAGTAAATAATGATAAAGATAAAATTGTTATAGAAGCTGTATATGGATTAGGTGAAGGAATAGTTTCTGGAAGTATAGAACCAGATTATTATTTAATAGATAAAAAAACTTTGAAATTAATAAATAAAAAAATTGGAATAAAAAAAATCGAATTTACAAGAGATTCTGCTGGAAAAAATATAAAAAAAGAATTAGAAAAAGAAAAACAATTAAGCCAAGTTCTTGATGATTGGGAAATTAAAAAATTAGCTGAATATGGAATAAAATTGGAAGAGCACTATAAATGGCCACAAGACATTGAATGGGCAATCGAAGGTGGACAAATTTATATTGTCCAAACTCGTGCTGTAACAACAATAAAAGAAAAAATTTCTGAGGAAAAATTCGAAGAAAAACCAATAATTAAAGGGTTTGGTGCTAGTCCTGGAATTGGTGTTGGAAAAGTAAAAATAATAAAAAGTTTAGATGAGTTAAAAAAGATAGAAAAAGGTGATGTACTAGTTACAAAGATGACAAATCCTGATATGGTACCTGTAATGTTAAAATCTTCTGCAATAATTACTGATGAAGGTGGATTAACTTGTCATGCTGCAATTGTTAGCAGAGAACTTGGTATTCCTTGTGTTGTTGGAACAAGAAATGCAACTTCAGTTTTAATTGATAATATGATAGTTACTGTAGATGGAAGTAGTGGTAATGTTTATGAAGGAGATCTAAGAGAGAAAATAAAGGAAGAAACAAAAGAATATAAAAAAATAGAAACTAAAGTTAAAATAAAAGTTAATTGTGATCTTCCGATTGTAGCAGAGAAAGCAGCAAAATTCCAGCCGGATGGAATTGGATTAGTTAGGATTGAATTTATGATAGTTAATAAAGGCAAACATCCTGCGGAATATATAAGAGAAGGAAAATCGAATGAATATACCAAACTATTAGTAGAAAATCTAGAAGAAATTGCAAAATATTTTAAAAATAAACCAATATGGGTAAGAACATCTGATTTAAGAACAGATGAATACAGAAATTTGATAGGTGGAGAAAAAGAACCAATAGAAGCAAATCCTATGCTAGGATGGCATGGAATAAGGAGAAGCTTAGACGAGCCAGATATACTAAAAGCAGAATTTAAAGCAATAAAAATTCTTCATGAAAAAGGATATAAAAATATTGGCATTATGCTACCGTTTGTAATTAGTGTTGATGAAATAAAAAAAGCAAAAGAAATTATGAGAGAAATTGGACTTGAACCAATTAAAGATATAGATTTTGGTGTTATGATAGAAACTCCTGCAGCTTGTTGGATTATAGAAGATATATGTAAAGAAGGAATAAACTTCATAAGCTTTGGTACAAATGATTTAACTCAATTAACTTTAGGTATTGACAGAAACAATGAAATAATTGCAAAAATTTTTGATGAAACTAATCCCGCTATGTTAAAAGAAATAGAACATGTTATAGAGATATGTAAAAAATATAAAGTTGAAACTAGTATATGTGGACAAGCAGCAAGCAATGAGAAGATGGTTGAATTTTTAATTAAAAAGGGTATAGATAGTTTATCAGTAAATATAGACGCAATAGAAAGAATTAGAGAATTTGTAAGTAAGATAGAAAATCAAATATAAAAGAAAAATTTTAAAATTAATAATCGTTAATAAAAAATGGGTGAAGAAGAAATATATCAAAAATTGGATAGAGCAAAAAAAATTTTCAAAATAAATAGAGAAATGAGTTTAGAAGAGGATTGGGAAAATCCATTATATAGACAATTCTTTGGTCAAGAATTTAAAGGAGATCCAACTGCATATTCAAGTTTAGCTAGTGATGTTTTTAGAGCAGAAATAGATAGAAATATAATAAGCATTGCTCATGAAGCAAATTCTTTACTTTATAATAATTTTTATAAAATATTAAAAGAAAAAAGTGAAGAAGAAATTGCAGATATTATGGAAAATATTCCTTTAACTATTGATATAGAAAAATTAGAAGATAAAAAATTAAAAGAAATAGCTATGCTGCATAGTTATGTAAATACTTTGAAATCATTAAGTATGGAAGATTATAAAAAAATAACTTTAGGAAAAGCTAAAAAAGAAGGAGATATAGGATTAGCTTATGTATTAGCAGGATCAACAGAACATCTTTTAGAAATTCAAAAAGAACAAGACTATATCTATCACAAAAATATATTAATAGGAAAACTTAAAGAACTAAAGAAAAAATAATAGTTTTTATTTTAAAATTTTATTAATTACTTTAGCCATCTCCCCGACAAAACTTTCAGATCTTTTTCTCCATTCATCTATTTCTTTTCCACTTATATCTCTTATTTCTCCATGTAAAATTTTATGAACTAAAATATAAATATCTCTATACCATAAAGCAAATTTCATATCAAGCAAACCTTTATCAACAAACAATTCTTTTAACATTTGAGGTATATATTCTGGAGATGGAGGAATATGATTAGTTGCAATTATAGCTGATTGAGCGGCATCTGTCATAGCCCAGTATAATGCATCTATACAACTAAATAAACTTACTTTACTTCTAGCTAAATGTCTAGGAGCCCTTATTAAAGATGTATAAATTGCTTCTGGTGTTGGTTTTATTTTTCCTTCTGCAAGTAAAAATTTTAATGGTAAAAAAAATCCACCAAAATCAACTAAAGGTTCACCATAACGAATAACATTTAATACAACAGGTTCTCCTCTTAATAATTCTTCCCACCAAGTCGTTAATTTTACTGTATTAACATGAAGTGATCTTATATATGGATTAAGTTCTATAAGCTTACCTAGTTCTTCTCTATACCAACTTATTAGCTCATCATCCCATTTAATACTTGCATCATCAACAATAATTATTATATCTATATCACTTCCTTCTGTTAATTTTCCTTTTGCAGCTGAACCAAATAAAATTATGCTTTTAATTAATTTGTTAAATCTTTCATAAACTTTCATAGCAAAATCAAAAGCTATTTCTCTTTCATCTTTTAATTGTAATGTTGGAAATTCTTTCTCTTTTTTTTCTTTCATTTTAATTTAAATTTTTTAAATTTAAAAATTATTCCATTGGTACTTGTGAAAATCCACCTTTTGTTTTTCCACCAAATTCTACAGGCAAGCCAGCAAAACTTGCTCCATATATTTCAAAATGTTTTTCTGGGAATATTGGTCCATACCCAGCAAAATAACTTGGAAAATTCCAGAGCAATTGATTCCAATATGGAGCCAATCCATAAGTATAAAGTGGTGTTCCCAAAGCAGCAAAAGCATAAGGATATGGACTAACTCCAAAAGATATAGCTAAAACAGGAATTTCAAGAATTCCTTTTACTCCTTTCTTTGTTAATTCTTCGATTTCTTTAAAAATTTCAGGTTCTATGGTTCCCATACCAGGAGGTAAGTGGCTATCTGAGAATCCAAAATTATCAGTAATATGAATATTCTTAATGTAAGGTTTTATTTTTTCAAATTCTAATTTAATTTCCTCTGGTTTTTTGCCATATTTCTTTAATAAATTTATATGCCCTATATCCCAAGTAGCTCCTATAATTTTTTCTGCCATCTCTCTTGCTTTTTTTTCATTAACTCCTTGATTTTTTAATTTTTCTATAAATTTTTCTCTAGATTTTTCTATTAAAAATCTCAAACTTTCTGCTCTAGAAAAAGCCATACCAGGAAAAACATTTTCCATACTTAATATAGGGGCCTTATCTCCAAATTTTTTATATGTTTCTAAAGCAAGATTACTAATTGTTTCTGCAGATTTTTCTATTGCAACATTTTCAATAAAATCATAAATTTTTGGTTGAATTTTTGATAAATTTTCATTTATTTTAACTAATAAAGAAGCTGCAGCAGTAATATCCTTTTTTTTAATTTCTTCAATTTTATTAAAATTATACATTGTATCTTGCAATATTTTTCTTTCCTCTTCACTCAATTTAGCTTTATTAGCAACTTCTATTATATTTTTTGTATTTTCTTTAATATTATTAAAAAAAATTTCAATCATTTTTTGTTTACTTTCCATTTTCTCTTTTTCAAATAATAGAAGTTTTATTCTATCATTTTTTTTAATAAGATCAGATTTAATTTCTTCTGGCAATTTTTCCCATTCTTTTATTTCCCCAGTTTCTCTATATGCCCAACTATCGAGTTCCAAATTTATTTTATTTAAATAATCTTTAGGAAAAGAGATAGTATCATGAAGTAAATCTCTTGTATGAAATATAATTTTTTCCATAGTTTCTTTCCAACTTTTCTCGTTTAATTTTTGTAGCGTATAAGTTGGAAGTTGTTCTTTTTGTATTTGATTAATTTCTTCTTTAGTCAATAAATCTTTAACTCTAACTCCTGTAAAAGAATCTGTAGTCAAATTTGCTACATTAATAATCATATCTTCCCCTTCGTTCAAATAGTTAGATGGTAATATTGAAGTAGGATGAATTGTTATTGGTTGATTTGGACCTATAGCTTTATATATTTTCTCAATAGCTTCTTTTAGAGAGTTTTCCGTTATTTTTCTTTCTCTTTCACTAAATTTGTCTCCTTCAACTCCTGCAAGCTCAATACTTCCCCCACCACTTTCACTAACAAAAAGAGGAATGTGCCAACTAATTTCTGCTCCACAAAGTTTTGCAAGCCTATTAATTTCTTCAAAATGTTGTTTTGGTATTTTTTCAAAAGTTTCTAATGACAAAGTTCCAGCTTCTACAGCTTTCATACCAGTATTGAGTCTACTAAAAACTTCCATGATCTGATTTGCTGTTGTAACATTGGTTGTCGCACCAAGTTTGCTTAAAGGTATATGATACCCTATATAAACATCTGAAGGACTTATTTCAGGGATATATTCGCTAGGATTAATTAAACCTGGGTAAAAATTTTCAATATTCATAAAAAGAAAAATTATAAAACTTTAAAAATATTTTTAAAATTTTTATTGTAATTATTTAATGAAATCTGTAATTGAAAAAAGGTATGAACTTATAACAAGAAATTTAATAGAAATAATAGAACCAAATGAATTAATAAATTTACTTGAAAAAAATAAAAGGCTAGTAGTTTATCATGGCTATGAGCCATCGAGTAAGGCAATTCATATAGGATATTTAATTGGTTTACAAAAACATCTTGATTTTATTGATGCAGGTTTAAAATCGATAATACTTCTTGCAGATTTACATGCTTGGCTCAATGAGAAAGGTTCTTTGGAAGAAATTAGAGAAATGGCTGAAGCTTATAAAAATAATTTTATTGCTTTTGGTTTACCTAAAAATAAAGTAAAATTTGTTTTAGGAAGTAGTTTTCAACTTAAAAAGGATTATTGGATAGATGTAATGAAACTTGCTCTTCGTATCAGGCTACAAAGGGCAAAAAGAAGTATGACTATAATTGGAAGATCAGAAGCAGATCCGCATGTTGCACAATTCATTTATCCTCTAATGCAAGTAACTGATATAAAACATTTAAAAGTTGATATTGCTTTTGGAGATCTTGCACAAAGAAAAGTGCACATGATAGCAAGAGAAGAACTTGAAGCTATAGGCTATAAAAAACCCATTTGTTTACATCATATTGATATGCAAAGTTTAAAAGCAAATACTAAAATGTCTAGTAGTAAGCCGGAAACTACAATATTTATTACAGACACTCCTGAAGTAATAGAGAAAAAAATAATTAATGCTTACTGCGAGCCATACAAAGTTGAAAATAATCCTATTTTACAAATAGTTGAATTTATAATATTTGGTAGAATAGGAGTCAAAGAATTTAAAGTTGAGAGAGAAGCAAAATTTGGTGGAGATATAGTTTATAAAAACTATCATGAAATAAAAAAAGATTATGAAAAAGGATTACTTCATCCTTTAGATTTAAAGAAAAATGTTGCAAGAGAAATTATAAAAATTATAACTAAAATACAAAAAAGATTAAAGAAATTTTAATATTTTTTGAAATAAAATTCAACAACATCTCCATCTAAAAGTTGATGATTTAATGATACTATTTGTCCATTAAATTTTACACTTTTCCCATAAACTTTTACTTTTATTAATTTTTCTTTACTTTTTTTTATTTTATCAATTATATCAGCAACAGTTGGAGATTTTAAAAAAACAAGAGGCTTTCTCTCAGGTTCTTTAGATTCTGGTTTCTTTAAATAAATTCTAAAAATTGATAGTAATGAAAAAATGATTTCCTTAATTATTTCTTTATTCTTTAAAATATCGCAACTTATTAAATCAATAACTTTTCTTATTCTTTTATCTTTAGTTTCAAATATAAATTTTTCTCTCTTAATTTCATTTGATCCAATTAAATTTATCAATATTAAAATTGGTTTATCTTTTATTTTTTCATTAAAATCAAAAAGTTCAGAAACTATTAAATTTGCATCATCGATTTTTCTAGCTAAAATTAGAATTAAATCTGTTGTAATTGCATAACTTAACCATTGTTTATCCTCAAACAAATTTAAATATAAAGAAGGAAATTCTATAAGTTGGAAATCTACATCTTTATAGTTTAGCATACCTATCTCTGGCATTATTGTTGTATATGGTATTTCACTAACTCTTGGTTTTGCATTTGTGAGTAAACTTAAAAGTAAACTTTTTCCCGAATTAGTAATGCCATAAATACAAACTTGTATACCTTGCTTCTCTATAGATATTCCTTTTCCTTTTTTTAGAGCTTTTTGTTTTATTCTTTTTTCTTCAAGTTTAGCTTTTAATTTTGCATATCTGGCTCTTAAATTAGCTCTAAGAGATTCTGCACCTTTATGTTTTGGCATAAATTTAAGCATTTCTTCTAAAGCTGCAAGTCTTTCTTCATCTGTTTTAGCTTCTAAATATTTTCTTTGAGCTTCTAAAAATTCTCTAGAAGCATTTACTACCATAAATAAAAATATAATAAATTTTTTAAAATTGTTTCTCTAATTGAGATTATGGACTATCAAAGAAAAAATATTAATGGATTAACTTTAATTTATGAAAAACGTAATTTGCCTATAACAAGTATAATTATTGGATGTAAAGTTGGAAGTGGTTATGAAAATGAAAAAATTAAAGGGATTAGTCATTTTCTCGAACATGCTGTATTTAAAGGAACAAAAAATAGAAGCCAATATGAAATAACCAAAAGTATAGAAAAAATTGGAGGAACATTGAATGCTTTTACTAGCTATAATATGACAGCTTTCTATGCAAAAGTTCCATCAAAACATTTTGATAAAACATTCGATATACTCTCTGATATAGTTCAAAATCCTATTTTTCCTGAAGAAGAAATAAAAAAAGAAAGAAAAGTTATTCTAGAGGAAATAAAAATGAATCATGATGATCCTATTAGCTTTTTATATAGAAAAGTTTTTGAATGTTTATACAAAAAACCTTTTGGTTTACCAATAATAGGAAACAAAAAAAGTTTATTAAATATAGATAGAAAAAAACTTATCAGATGGCAAAAAAATTATTCAAAGGATAATATGATTATAGTAGTTATAGGAAATAAAGATATTGATAAAGTTGAAGAAATATGCAAAGAAAAAATAATAACAAAAAATAAATACAAATTAAAAGAATTTAAAGTAGAAAAAATATGCAAAAATTTTATAGAAAAAAGAAAAAATTTAAAGCAAGCACATTTAGCTTTTTCTATTCATCTTCCAACACCTAATAATAAAAATTTCTATGCAAATAAAATAATAAATTCGATTCTTGGAGTTGGTATGAGCTCTTGGCTTTTTCAAGAAATTAGAGAAAAAAGAGGATTGGCATATGCTACACATAGCAATATAGAATATGAAAAAAATTTTTCACATTTATTAATATATATTGGAACATCAAAAGAAAATGTTAAAGAATGCAACAAAATTGTCGAGGAACTCATAAAAAAATTAAAATATTTAGAAAAAAAAGATATTGAAGAAGCAAAAGAACAAGTTATTGGAGATTTTGAATTGAGGAGAGAAGATAGCTTAAATAGTGGATTAAATATCCTTTTATATGAAAGTTTTGGAAAATATGAAGAATATTATAAATTTAAAGAAAAAATAGAAGAGGTTAATAAAGATAATATAAAAAATGCACTAAAAGAATCGATTGGTATAAGTAAAGTTTTTATTTTGCCAAAATGATTTATAAAGTTATTGGGATAAGTTTTTGTAGTAATTTAAAAAATAATAGAGAAGCAGAGAAAAATATTAATATAATAAAAGTTGATGAAAAAATAGAAGTTGAAAAATTAGATAAAGATAAAGGTTTGAAAGAAATTGAGGAAAAAATAAAATTAAAAGAAAAAAAAGCAATTTTTGTTGGAGGTGATCATAGTATTACTTATGCTTTAGTTAAAGCAACAAAACCTAATATGCTTGTTATATTTGATGCTCATGCTGATTTAATTAGACCTTTAAAAACAATAACAAATGAAGATTGGTTAAGAGCTTTAATAAATGAAAAAATTTTGGATACAAAGAATATAGTAATGATTGGATTAAGAAATTATGATAAAAAAGAAGAATATTTTATAAGAGATAATAATATACCATGCATATTTCTTGACAAAGAAGGAATAGAATTAACTTTAGATGATATTACTGATTTTATAATGGAAAAAATGAAAGAGAAAGAAAAAATATATTTAAGCATAGATATAGATTTCATTAATGGATGTGAAATTGAGGCTAATTTTAAAGAACCATTTGGTTTTAGTAGTAGAGAATTTTTTTATATATTAAAAAGAATATCAAAATTAAAAGAAAAAATAGATTTTATCGATATTGTAGAAGGATTTGCTTCTGATGAAAAAACAAGAAAAATAATTGAGAAAATAATTGAAATTTTTAATCAAAAATGAGATGTTTTATTGCTATAGATATTCCAAATACTATCAAAGAAGAATTAGAAAAAATTCAAAAATTTATAATTAATGATATTAAGGCAAAATTTGTTGAAAAAGAAAATATTCATTTAACATTAAAATTTTTAGGAGAGATTAATGATTATAAAGTTAATTTTGTTATAGAAGAATTAAAAAAATTAAAAATAAAAAAATTTGAAGCTTATTTAAATGGAGTTGGGTTTTTTCCTAATGAAAATTTCATAAGAGTTTTCTGGATTGGTTTGGAGCCAAAAGAAATTATTGAAAAAATTCATGAAGATATAGATAATGCTTTAAAAAAATATTTCAAAAAAGATAAAAATTTTGAAAGCCATATAACATTAGCAAGAATAAAGAGTATAAAAAATAAAGAAGATTTTATAAAAAAAATAAAAAATTTAGAAATAAAAAAAACGAAATTTTTAGTTGAAGAAATAAAATTGAAAAAAAGTATATTAACAAAAGATGGGCCAATTTATAATGATATTTATATTTTTAAATTAGTATAAGGTATACTTTTTAGTTCTTCTTTAGTTTTATATTCTGTTTCTAATATCTTTTTTATTTTTCTTGCTTTTTTTTCTCCAAGCTTTTTTACACTCATAAGTTCAGAAATATTGGCATTAACAAATGATTTTATTGTTCTAAATTTTTTCAATATTTCTCTTGCTAAAGTTTTTCCAATTCCAGGAAAACTTTCAATAATAAATTCTTGCTGCTCATATATTGTATAAAATTTTGGTTTAGATACTAAACTTATCTCTCTAGGTTTTTTCTTTAATCTTTTATATAAAACTTCTAAAAAATTTGCTGTATCAATATAATCTTTAGTAAAAATTATTGGTATCTTATGTTCTAAAATAATGCTAAGTATTATTCCCCTAATTGCATTATCATTTAGATTTCCTCTTCCATAAATATCTTCTTCATCAAAACCTTCAAGAATAATTAATTTATTTTCAAATTCGGTTTCTTTTAAATTTATAACTTGTTTTATTAATCTCTTATTTATCATGCTTGCTATAAAATCTGATATAGTTTTTCTTTCTATTATAATATTTCCAATTATATAATCTCCAATACTCAAAATATCTTCTTTAACATTAATACCCTTAGCTTTTAATTCTGAAATTATTAAACTATTTTTTTCTCTTTTATCAGCTATAATCATAATTTTTAAATTTATTTTATATTTTAAAATTTATGATAAAATTATTAGCAATAATAGATACAATAGCTGCCATATTATTAATATTAACTATTTTCAGCATAAAGATTCCATCATTAACAGCGATAATAGCTATATTATTATTAATAAAAAGTATTCCATTTTTATTTTCTAGTTTTTGCTTAGCTTGTATTATTGATATTATAACTGCTATAGTTTTAATAATATCTAATTTTTTTATGCTTCCTATAATAATTATATTTATAATTTTTTTATTAATATCTCAAAAAGCTTTCTTTAGCTTTTTTTAATATTGTATCCCTCTAACTGCAGAAATTTTTTTTGGCATTTTTATAATTTTTATCTCATTAACATAATCTCCTAATGCTATAAGCTTTTTATCAGCATATCTACCAGTCAAAACTACATTTGTATTTTCACTATTTTTTTTAATAAAATTTAATAATTCTTTAATTTCTTTATAGCTTATTAATTTAAGATGATAAGCTAAAATTATTTCATCTAAAACAATCAATCTTGGCTTTTCTTTTTTAACAATTTCTTTTGTAAAATTTAAAGCTTCTAAGCATTTTTCTCTATCGAGTTTTGTTATATCTCTAAGTTTAATCTTACCCATTTTCTTTTTTCCACTTTTTATTTTTATCCAACCTGGAACTCCAAACTGATAAATTTTATAATATTTTTTTATTGATTTTATTTTAGAAAATTTTACTTCTCCTATATTTTTCCAATATTTCATAAATTGTATTATAACAACTTTCTCTTTATGTCCTATACATCTTAATGCTAATCCTAATGCATTTGTTGTTTTTCCTCCACCTTCTCCAGTATAAATATAAATTTGCATACTAAAAAAATTTTTTTATATTTATTAATATATCGATTATTTTAATAAATTATTTCTCTCAAGTTCTTATAATTCTTTTTCTTGTTTCTTCAATGCTTAATCCTTCTAAAAATCCAGCATTTTTGTTCAACTTTAAATTTTCATCTATAATTTTAATTTCATTAATATAATCATTAAGTTTAGAAATTTAATCACTATTTGGATTTATAAATAACAAACACTCTTTAAACATTCATGACTAAAATGCAATAAAGCTGATGTTTTTTTCTTTAAATTTCCTAAATATAAAACTTGTTGAGACTTACTTCCATAACGATAAATTGTTATACCTTTACATTTTAATTTATATGCAAGTATAAAAGCATTCTTTATATCATCTATACTAGCATTTTCTGGCATATTTATTGTTTTGCTTACGCTGTTATCAACATATTTTTGCCATATTGCTTGCATTTTTATATGCTGTTCATAAGGAATCTCTAATGCTGTAATAAAAATTTCTTTGATATCATTTGGTAAATTAATTCCTTTAAGATTTCCTTGTAAAGCTATTTTTTCTATAATCTCATCACTATAAAGACCATTAACAATAAGTTCTCTCAAAAAATATTTATTTATTTCTAAAAAACGTTTTCCATCTAGAATTTCACGTTCAAAAACCAAAGCAAATAATGGTTCTATACTACTAGAACAATCTGCAATTATGCTTATTGTTCCAGTAGGTGCTATACTAAGTAATGTAGCATTTCTCATAAGCTTTTTATGTTTTGATTTTTTTAGATTAGGAAAAGGTCCTTTCTCTAAAGCTAATTTATGGCTCTCATCATAAGCAATTCTTCTCATAAATCTTGCAATTTTTTCACTAAATTTTAAAGCCATTTCACTATTATATGGAATTTTTAAAATAAAAAATAAATCAGAAAGACCCATAACTCCTAAACCTATTTTCCTATTTGCTTTAACTTGTTTTTCTATTTCTTTTAATGGATATTTATTTATATCTATAACATTATCAAGAAATCTTACAGCAAGTCTTATAGTTTCTTCAAACTTTTTCCAATCAAATTCGAAACTTCCATCATTTTTTTGTTTAATCATTTTTGTTAAATTTATGCTTCCTAAGTTACAAGCTTCATATGCAAGTAATGGCACTTCTCCACAAGGGTTAACACCTTCTATAGGGATATTCAAATTATGTTTTCTATTTATTTCATCTATAAAAATTAAACCAGGATCTCCAGTTTTCCAAGCTGCAAGACAAATTTTATCAAAAAGTTCTTTTGCATTGATTTTTTTAACTTTTTTCTTATTTCTAGGATTAATTAGCCAATAGTATCTATTTTTTATTACAGCTTTCATAAATTTATCATCGACAGCAACACTAATATTAAAATTACTTAATGTTTTCTCATAAGCTTTAGAATTAATAAATTCCTCGATATCAGGATGACTAACATGCAATATTCCCATATTTGCTCCCCTACGTTTCCCACCTTGCTTAATAACTTCTGTTGCCATATCATAAATTTTCATAAAACTTACTGGTCCTGATGCTATACCTCTAGTACTTTTTACAATATCTCCTTTTGGTCTTATTCTAGAAAAATTAAAACCTGTTCCACCTCCACTTTGTTGTATCTTTGCCATATTATTAAGAGTAGTAAAAATAGAATCTAAGCTATCTTCTATTGGCAATACAAAGCATGCAGCAAGCTGTCCAACTTTTGTTCCAGCATTCATTAATGTAGGGCTATTAGGTAAAAACTCTAAATTAATAAGCATATCAAAAAATTTTTTTTCAATTTCTTTAACTTGTTTTTTATTTTTTCCATATTTATATTCTGCAGAAGCAACAGCTTTAGCAACTCTTGCAAACATTTCTCTTGGAGTTTCTATAATATTTCCTTCTTCATCTTTAAGTAAATATCTTTCTTCTAAAACTTTAATAGCAGTTGCACTAAATTTTAAGTCATCTTTAAGTTTTAAAAATTGTTTTATTTCTCTAGCTAAATGCCTAGAGCGTCTATATAAAGAATAAGCTTTAGCTATTCTTTGATCTTTCTCAAATAAAGTTTCTTCTATAATGTCTTGAATTTCTTCAACATTTATAATATCTTTAAATTTCTTATTAATTTTTTCAACAACAATTTTTGTTACATTACTAGAGAAATTTTTTTCAACATTTTTCTTTCCTACAAAATTTACAGCTTTTTCAATTGCATTCTTTATTTTTTCAATATTAAATTCAACAACTTCGCCTGTTCTTTTTTTTACTTTTTTAATCATCTTAAAATAGTTTGTAAATTAATATGCTTTATTTTTTATTTCTTTAAATAATCAAATAATGTTTTTATTTTTTCTCTTACATTAAATTTTTTCATGTTTTTAATATTATCATACATTTTCTTTTCTTTATGAAATGCTGACCAATAATAACCTTCATCTCTAGTTTTTTCTGTAATTAATATAATTACTTCTCCTTCTCTTGTTCTTCCTGTTCTACCAGCTCTTTGTATTTTTCTTATTGCAGAAGGAATTGGTTCATAAAATATTACAGCATCTACTTCAGGTAAATCGAGTCCCTCCTCTCCAACACTTGTAGAAATAAGAACATTAAAAAAGCCATATTTAAATTCTTCAAGTATTTGTTTTTGTTGTTTTTGGTTTAATCCTTTTATTCTTTTCTTAGCTTGACCAATAAAAATCTGGCATGGAATATTAAAAAGATTTAGATAATCTCTAATTTTAACAATATTATCTCTGTATTGTGTAAAAACTATAGCCTTAAATTCTGGGTTATTTTTTATTTTTTCTTGTAAAATTTCTCTAAGTTTTTCAAGTTTTGGATGTTCTTTTCCTTTATTATAAAACTCTAAAACAATTAAATAAATTTTCTCAAAATCTTCATCTCTTATCAATTGCAAAGTTGCTCCGCTTCTTTTATTTTTTGCTTTTTGATAAAGATCATTAAGATAAAAATATAAAGCATTAATACTTTGTGTTTCTAGAAGCTCAATAGCATGATGTAACTTTAATACTATTGCAGAAGTTTTTAAAAAATTGAAAACATTATAATTTTTTGATTTTATTTGATTTTGTAAAAATTTTTGCAACTCTAAAAGTTGTTTTTTTGTTGGTTTTTTTGTTTCTATTAATCCAGCACTAATTAATTCATTTATTTTTTTATTATATAAAGATTCAATTCTCTCTTTCAAAATTAAAAATTCTTTATCCAATTTAACTTTTACTATTTTAAATATTAATTTTTTTAGATATGGTTTAACGTCTGGACTTTCCCTTGTTCTTATTTCTATAGCTTCTATGCCTAAATTATTGCATATTTCTTTAATTTTAGTTTTTTCTTCACCAGGAGAAGCTGTTAAACCTAAAATTCTTATATTTTTTCCCTCATTTTTATATCTTTGAGCAATATAAACATAATCATAATTTTTCAAACATCTATGAGCTTCATCAAAAATAATACAACTAACTGAAGAAAAATCAATGTTCCCATTTCTTAAATCGTTGGCTATTGTTTGAGGAGTAGCAAATATAACTTTAGAATTTTCCCATATATTTTTTCTTTTCTCTTTTTTTATTTCTCCAGTTAAAATTGATGCCGGATAACTAAAAAGTTTTTTAAAATTTGAAAAATGTTGATCAACTAATGGTTTTGTTGGAGCTAAAAACAATGCTTTACCTCCAAAATATTTAAGTCTAAAATCGATTAAGTAAAAGCCAATAAGTGTTTTTCCCAAACCAGTAGGTAATATAACAAGTGTATTCTTTTGTTTAGAAGTATTTAATATTGCTTCTTGATATTTTCTTAACATAATAAAAAATAATATAAACATTTTTAAAATTATTTTGATTATAGATAAATGAAAGAAAAAGAACTGAAGGAAGGTGATGTAGTTTTATGTACAGTAAAAGAAATAGGAAAATCTCAAGTATTTTTAATTATTGATAAATATAACAAAATTGGTGTAATGCAATTCAGTGAAGTAGCAGCAGGAAGAATAAGAAATATTAGGAAATATGTTAGTGTAAACAAAAAAGTTGTATGTAAAGTTTTAAGAATTTTGCCTGATGGACATATAGACCTATCATTAAGAAGAGTATCAATGAAAGAAAGAGAGGAAGTTATGAAGGAATATAAATTAAATAAAGATGCTGAAAATTTATTAAAAGTAATTTTAAAAAATGATTTCGAAAAAATTAGAGATAATATATTAAATAAATATGAAAGTTTTCATGAATTTTTATTAAAATTTAAAGAAAATAAAAATATAGCAAAAGAAGTTGGAATTAAACAAAAACAAATTGAAGAAATTGAAGAGGAAATTAAAAAAAGAATAAAAGAAAAAATTGTTAAAAAGAATTATGTTTTACTTCTAACAACTTATGACGCTAATGGAATAAAAAAGATAAAAGATATATTTAAAAAAATAATAGATGAAGGAGTAACTATAAAATATATCTCTCCTCCAAGATATGAATTAATTTTAGAAGGAAAAAATTATGAAGAAATTGAAAAAAAATTTATTGAGATAAAAAATAAAATAGATAAAGAAAAAAATAATTTTGAAATTTTAGAAATTAAAGAAAAAATA
Organism: Candidatus Pacearchaeota archaeon; assembly: GCA_038817835.1. GTDB lineage: Archaea > Nanobdellota > Nanobdellia > Pacearchaeales > JAPDKA01 > JAWAZI01. The sequence continues at coordinate 67,453 of JAWAZI010000002.1, forward strand.
TAAGAAAAAAATATAAATGTTTAAATTAAATTATAAAATGAATGCAACAAATAAAGAGTTTAAAAAAATAAAAAATTTTGATTTTATTTTTGTATCTTTCCCTACACAAACAAATTTAACAAATTTTATATTAGCAATGATAATACAAAGAATAAAACCAAAACTGTTAAAAAGATTTTTATTTAAAGATTTGCCATTTACAATGATTGTAAACAAAAATTTATTATCTCCTTCAATAGATATTTATTATAAAAAGATTAAAAATAAAAAATATCTTTTTGTTATAGGAAATTACAAACCTAGAGAAACAAATTTTTATAATAAAATTTACAACATTTTGAAAAAAGGCAAAGAAATAATATTTTTAGAAGAATCAATTAGAAAAGAAGGATTATTTTATTTTAGGAAAGAATTCAGAAAAACAAATTTTGATATAAATAAAATAAGAGAAAGATTTATAGAAATTAATGATGGTATAATAAAAGGTTTTCCTTATTTTTTATTTGAAAAAGCAAAAAAAGATAAATTAAATTTAACATTCTTATTTTTTAATGCAAATGAAGATTTTATTTTTGATTGTTTTGATGTTATAAATAATTTATTAGGTAATAAAAAATTAAATATTAAATTAGAAAAAAGTGATAAAAAAAATATAAATAAATTTAAAATAAGTTATGTTGGATAATGGGAAAGGTAATAGTAACTATAAAAATATTACCAGAAAATCCTGATGTAGATTTAAGTATAATAGAAAAAAAAGGAGAAAAAGTTATAAATAAATTTGGAGAATTTGTTAAAACTGAAATTTTTTCTATAGGTTTTGGAATTAAACAATTAAATATAATTATGTTACTTGATGAAGATAAGGCAGAATTACTAGAAACTATAGAAAATGAGCTAAAAGCAATAGAAGGAGTAGGGAGTGTTGAAATAATAGATGTTAGAAGAGCTATAGGGTAAAATGAAAAATAAAAAAGCAATAGAAATGAATGAAGTAATTTTATGGATAATTGCTATAATTAGCTTATTAGTTATAATAATAGGTATTTTCATTTTTAGAAAAGGTGGTGAAAATTTAATTGAAAAAATAATAAATTTATTTAGATACAAATAATTATGTTAGCTATTGAAAAGCTTGTTTCTTTAATTTTGAAAGTTTTAGCTTTTTTAGTAATTGTTATTATAATATTTTTATTAGCAAAAACTATTTATGATGGATTTAGTGGATATTTCAAAAAAGAAGAAATATTAAAAAAATATCAACCAAATTATGAATCATTATTGAGAAATATTGAAGATTGCCATAAAATTGATGATTTTAATTGTATTTGTGAGATTTTCCCAAATTTCCCAGCAAGTTTTCCAGAAGAAATAAAAATTAATATCACCACTATAAATAATAAATCTAATGTAACATTAATATATAAACAAAAAGATGTAATTGATTGGAGAGAAATAGAAAGTATATTTAGGGGGTATGGTATTGTATTGATTGAGAATAAAAAAAACTTGGAAGAATTTGGAAAAGAAGAAATAACTGTTGAATTTAATAAAAAAGATATATATGGTTATCCTGGTTTTAAAACATCTTTACCTTCATTCTATACCATTTATAAAGAAGATATATATTTTATTTTAATTTCTCCATATATACTTAAAGTAACTAAAAATAGAAAAAATATTTCTTATTTTTTAGGTATTTCTTCTAAGAAAATAGCCGGATATACAGGAACAGGCTTACCAATAATTAATTCAATAGAACTTAATGATTTAAATAAAGTTAAAGAAGATTTAGACAAGAAAATTGAAAATATTCCTAAATGTATTGATGGTAGATATCGCTCAGTTGAATTTTTTAAGAAATTAAATGAAACTATAACAAATAAAAAAAATATAGAAAATTTAGAAGTAAATTTAGATGAAAAATTTTTAATTGAAATAGATGAGAAAAATATGAGATTATTATATTATAAAAATGGAGTAAAAGAAATTGTATCAATATTAAAAGAAGAAAATATAGAAGGAACATTGGCTTATGTTTCATTTGATCATGATATAAGCTGCAAAGGAAAAAAATTAGAATTAATGAATGGGGGTAAGATAAACATAATTAATGGTTGTATTGAAAAATTATAAAAAAACTTTTAAAATAATAAAACTTTAAAATTTTAAATAAAATTAAAAAAATAAAAATGAAAAAAAGAGGTCAAAACATAAATATAACAACAATAATAATACTTGTATTAGCAATTTTAGTACTTTTAATTGTTGCTATAAGTTTTACTGGTGGATGGACTAAATTATGGGAAAGAATAACAGGAACATATAAAACTGCTAAAGGTGCTGAGATTGGTCAGGCCTTACATCAATGTGAATTTTTGTATATTACTAATAATAAAAAAAGTTTTTGTTGTGATATTATTGAAGTAATTAATATAGGAAATACTACATGCAAAGATCTATTTGAGAGAGGATATACTACAGAAAAAATTAATTCAACAATAGCAGTTGGATTTTGTGAAGAGATTAGTTGCTAAATATAAAAAATGAATAAAAGATCACAAGAACTTAACATAAAGATAATAATTATACTTATAATTTGTTTAATTTTACTTGTTATTTCTATTATTTTTTTTAGTTCTGCTGCAAAACAAATATTTTCAAATCTAATAATAAAAATAAAATCTGCTTTTAAACTATTAAATGCGACAACATAAATCATTGATATTACCAACAACAATAATAAAGATAACAATATCAATAATTATACTAGTTGCTCTTATTTTTTTTGGAAAAAGATTAATAGATTCAATAATAACTTCCAGAGAGGAAACGCAAGCTCAATCACTTTTACAATCAATTAAAAATAGATTAGAAAATACCATTTCAGAATATGATGAAAATTTAATTATTTATGCACCATTAAATTGGGATGTTGTATTTTTTCCTAAAGAATTGAATTTTATAAATGGAAAAAGAAAACCTGAAATTTATGAGTTATATGATGTTCTATGTTTATGTAAAGGGAATAAATGTAAATATTGTATTGTGGTTAATAAAAAAATTCTCGATGAAAAAAATAAGTATTTTAAATTAACTATAAAAAAACCAATACTTTTAGAAATTAAAAAAGAAGAAGATAGGTTTATTTTTCTTTTAGGAGAAATAGAAGAAAAAGAAATAAAAATTGAAACAAATCCAAATTTAGAATTTGATTCAACTTATTTTGGAAAATATCCACATAGAAAAGTTGAGAAAAGAGAAATAAAATATATAATATTTCATCATACTGGAGGAAATAGTATTCAAGGAGCATTACAAAATTTTAAAGATAAAGGTTTATCTTCACATTATATAATAGATAAAGATGGAAAAATTTATTATATCATAGATGAAAAATATATTGCTTATCATGCAAAAGACTATAATGATGTTTCTATAGGAATAGAAATAGTAAATAGTGGTTGTGAAGAATTTACTCCTGAACAATATAATTCTTTAAAAAAATTGGTTAATGATATAAATGGAAGATATAAAAATTTACAAATTTTAGGACATTTTGAAATAAATCAACATAAATGGGATCCGTCTCCAATTTTCAATTGGAGTGAATTAGGTTTAGAAGAAAAATATAAAAAATATTCACAAAATCAAATTAAATATGCATTTGAAGAATGTAAGAAAGATAAAATACTTGCACTTTCTCCTGCATCACAAGAAATAAAAGAATATTGGAAACAAATAATATAAAAATGAAAAAAGCTGATATAGCAATGGAAACTATTATTAAAATTTTAATATTTATATTAGTATTAGCAGGTTTAATTATAGGATTAAAAAAATTGTTAGATTTACTATTAAGATGAGAAAAGCTATAATAAAGACGTGGGTGATTGGAATAATAATTTTAATTATTTCTGCAGCCATATTAATTTATTTTGCAACAAAGTTAGCACATTTAGGAATAGATAAAAGAGAAGCATGTAGGCAGAGTGTTGTATTAAGAAGTAAAAGTATCGCTGGTCTACATCCTGGAGAAGCTTTGCCATTAAATTGTCAAACAGAAATAATAAAAATTAAAACTAGTGATGAGGAAGAAATTAAAAAAATAATTAGTGAAGCTTTATATGATTGTTGGTATATGATGGGGGAAGGAGAATTAGATTTTATAGGGGAAAGTGGGGAAAAATCATGTGTAATATGTAGTATAATAAAATTTGATGAAAAAATTAAGGGAAAAAATATAAGTGGGCTATATAAATATATGAGGGAAACAATAATACCAGGAAAAAATATAACTTTTGCAGATTACATAATGAAAAGAGAAGAAAGTGAAATTCATATGGAGAATGATACTTTAAAAATAGATAAAGATTATGCTATTGTATTTTTAATAGTAAGTTCACCAACTCTTGGAGAAACCATAATAAAGAGTTTAATTGGAGTAGGATATGGGGGTATAATTGGAAAGATATTCTCTCAAGTGATAGCTAAATTAAGTGTTGCAGGATTAATTGTTGGGGCTATACCATCTATAGCTGATTATATACAAACATGGATTAAATGTAAAGGCCATAATATGTGTACAGCTTTAATGTTTATCCCATATAATGCTACAGCATTAAGTCAAAGTTGCCAAATTATATTGAGTATCCCTCCAGAAGAATAGTTATTATTTTAAAATTTGATGGGCCCGCCAGGATTCGAACCTGGGATCTCTGCCACGTCAAGGCAGCGTCGTAACCACTAGACCACGGGCCCTGCTATATTTTAATAATCTTTAAATTTTAAAAATTTTATAAAAATGATTTTAATATCTCAAAATTTTTTTCTATATCTTCTTTGGATTTCTCTGAAACATCAAAACATGATTTAATGTAATCTAAATCTAAGATATTTTCAAAATTTTTAATGTATATTAATAAATTTTTAACATCATCTAAATCTTTTTCTTCTCTGTTTTTCTCTTCTTTAAATTTTATAAACATTTTTGTAAGAATAAAATCTTCCAAAGTTAAAATTTTTGTAGAAATATCATTAAAATTAAATTTTATTGCCCTTTTTATGCAGCAGTCATAATATTTTCTCTTTTTTTCATTTTTTATTAAGCTTATATTAATTAATTCCAAAACATAATAATTATTATTAAATTTAATCATTAACTCATTTTCCCATGGATCATATATAAAATTAATTTTATTTTTTGTTAAATTATCAATTATTTTATCTTTGTTTTCAGAAAAAAGTAAATCTAAATCAGAAAATCCCCTAATTATCATTTGTGTTAATTTTCTATCAGAGATATTTTCTTTATATTTATTAAAATAATAAATGCTTAAACAAACACGGGAAACACCACCTATCATTACATAGTTTTCATTAAATGAATCATTTATTATATCGAAAATTTTTTTGATGTTTTCATCAAATATTCCATATCTTTTCATTTCAAAAAATTTAAAAACAAATTTATCTTAAATATATAAGGATTTTAAATTTATAAATTTAACTATCAAAAAGTGATAAAAAATGAAAGAAATTGAAGAGAAAGATTTTGAAGATGTATTAAAAAAATCAAAACAAAAAACTATACTTATTGATTTCTATGCAGATTGGTGCATGCCATGCAGAATATTAAAACCTATAATTGAAAGTATAGAAAAAGAATTCGAAGATAAAAACATAGAATTCTTAAAAATAAATATCGATAAAAATAGAAATTTAGCTTTAGCATTTAATATTTTGAGTATACCAACAATTATTTTATTAAGAAATGGGAAAGAAATAAGTAGAATTGTTGGTGCTTTACCAAAAGAAGAAATTATATATTGGATAAATAAAAATTTAAAAGCCTCGGGAGGGATTTGAACCCTCGACCTGCCGGTTACAAACCGGCTGCTCTACCGCTGAGCTACCGAGGCATAAAAAAATAATAAAAGAAAATTTTAAATTTTTTCTTTTTCAATGTATACTCTTCTTATATCACAAACTATTAGAGGATATATCTTCTTTAATTCTTTGAATATATCTTTTTGAATTTTATAATTAATTATTGATTCAAAAATATCAACTCTATTATTCTCATTAATAAACTTCATTAACAATTCTCTTGCTTTATTTCTTAATTTTTTCCTTACATTTCTAACAACTTTTTTTCTAGTAACTAATAAAGGTTTTATCCTTATATTAAAACCATCTTTACTTTTTGCAACAAAAGAATCTTCAACAGGACTTGTACCTTTTCTTACTAAACGTCTAGCATAATTTTGAATTAAACCATAATAGATTATTTTTCCTATAGGCTTATTATCCTTTATCTCTACTTTAAATTTTGCTTCAGCGAGTTTTCCTTTCAATTCTCTAGTTAAATCTAACAAAATAACTCTATTGTTTAAATCTTCAATATTTTTACCAATAATTGGAACCTCTTTATTCAAAATTTCTAAACTAACATCAAAAAATTTCTTACTCATTTTATTTCAATTTTTGATATCCTAATACCTTTTGCTTGTGGGGTTTTTTTACCACATTCTGTACATACATATAATATATTAGTTTTCTTTGTTATTTTTGTTTTTCTTTTAAATTTACTTACTGGAGGTTTACTTCCCCATTTCCCTAAATTTCCAAATCCTCTTCCCAATCCTCTTTTTTTTGCTCTGATTATGCTACCCCTCTTCAAAGCTCCTCTTGGCTTTGCTGAACTTATTAATTCTAATTTTTGATTTGTATGCTTTCTACAATATTTGCAGTATCTCCTTACTGTTTTTGGTTTTTTCATGAAAGTTGAAGAATTATATTTTTTTAAATTTTATCTTCCTCAATTAAAAAAACTTTATTATCATCAAATAATATTTTTGCTATTTCCTTAGGCAAATTAACAATATCACCTTTTTTAAATGGACCAAGTTTATTTCCTTCCCCGTCTAAAAATTCAGAAACATCTTCTTTAAATCTAACTAAAATATTATTTTTTATTTCTTCTTTCTCTCCACTCAATTTATTTTTTATTTTTTTATCAGTTTCTTTTATTTTAGCTAAGATTTCTTCAAAAAGTTCTTTCTCCTCAGGAAGCATATTTTCTGTATCAGATTTAGTAACTCCAGAAACTTTAGCTAATAAAGCTAAATTAATAATCTTTTTTTGTCTTATAGAAAATAATTCATTAATTAAAATTTGAGCATTTTCAAATTGTTTTTTCAATTTATTTAAAGCTTCATCAAATTCATCAGTTTGTTTTTCTAAAATTTTTTTCTTTTCTTTTATATAATCTCTCAAATCATTAATAAAATTTTTTGGTAATTTTTGCAAAACTTCATTATATTTTTCTTGTCTTAATATATTGAAAATATCATTATAAGATATCATATTTTTAATAATTCTTTTGGCTTAATAATTTTTTTGCATATCTTCTCAGAAAATTTTATTTTTGTATTATAAATTTCTTTTATATTTTTCATATTTATTTTTATAAACGTTGTTGGCCCTTTGCAATGAGCTCTATATTTAGTACTAGTTATATGATCACAGGTTATTATTAATAATACATCTTTTCCTTTTATTTTATTTACTAATTCATACAAAAAAAATTTATCTATTTTTTCTATTTCTCTTATTTTTCCTAAAAAATCTCCTCTATGGCTACAGCTATCGGGTCCTTTTATTTGTAAATAAACATTTTTTTTATCTAATATTTTGCTAACTTTTTTTGCAAGTTTTTTTAAATTATAATCATATTTTTCAATTTTCATATTCAATATTTTACCTATACCAATTTCAACTATATTATCACTAATTAAAACCCAATCCTTATAATTATATTTTTCTCTTATTTTATTATACCAGCTGCCAACTTTACTAGCACCCCTAACCAAAATAGCTAAATTATCTTTTTTTAATATATCTATTATTTTTTCACTTAACTCATTCAATTTTTTTGCAGTAAATTTTGCTTTTTTTGTTATAGCTTTTGATTTTTTTAAAAAATATTTTTTATTTATAGGTCTTTTCAAAGCTTTACTAAATTTTCCACTATAAATTAAATAAGCAGGATTTGTATTTGTAACTTTATCACTTAGATTTTTTCCTTTAAATATTAAAACTGCCCTATAATCTTTAATAAATTTAAAAATAAAGTTTAAACCTATATCAATTTTATTTATTTTATTTTCTATTATTTTTAATTTTTTTCTATCAACTTTTGCCTCAAAATCTATAATTTGATTTTTTTTGATTTTAGCAAGATTGCATCTGAAGTATATTGCATTTTTTATTAATGGTAAATCTGCTCCAATTGCCTCAAGAATGCCCCTTCCAGGATAATATTTTAAATTTATACCAAGCAAAGAAAATATTGCTTCATCACTTTCCGGAGCAAAATTTAATATATTAATCAATCCATAATCTCCTTGACTAGCTAAAAAATCTAAGGTATCTTTTTTAGCTATTTCTAATGGAGTTTTATTTTTTAATTCTTTGATTGGTAAATCGTTTAAACCATCTATAACTAAAAAACAAATTCTCATTAAAAATATTAATTTGTTAATTAAAAAACTTTAAGATTTAAAAAATTAAAAAAATAAATTTATAATGTTCAAGCTATTAAAAGAAAAAATAATTTCTTTAATAAAAAGAAAAAAGGAAAAAATTGAAGAAGAAACTAAAAAAGAGGAAAAAATTGAAGAAGAAACAAAAGAAGAAAAATTAGAAAAAGTTGAAAGTAAAAAAAGATTATTCAAATTTGGAATAATAAAAATAGATGAAAAAAAGATTGATGATTTTTTAGAAGATCTAAGATTAATTTTATGGCAAAATAATGTTGCAAATGAAGTTGTTGAATATATAGAAAAAAGATTAAAAGAAGTTTGTATTGGAAAAGAGATAAATAAAAAAGAATTTGAAAATTTTATTAAAGAAAATTTGAAAAAAATAATAAATGAAATTTTATTAGAACCATATGATATAATAGAGAAAATAAAAGAAAAAAAGGAAAAACCATTTGTTATTGTATTTTTCGGCATTAACGGAAGTGGAAAAACAACAACAATTGCAAAAATAGCATATTTATTAAAAAAACATAATTTAAGCTGTGTATTTGCTGCTAGTGATACTTTTAGGGCAGCTTCTATAGAACAAATAGAAAAACATGCAAAAAATTTGAATATAAAAGTTATAAAACATAAATATGGTTCTGATCCTGCTGCAGTAGCTTTTGATGCAATAAATCATGCAAAAGCAAATAATATAGATGTTGTTTTAATAGATACTTCTGGAAGAATGCATACAGATAGAAATTTGATAGAAGAGATGAAAAAAATATGCAGAGTTAGTAAACCTGATATTAAGATATTTGTTGGAGAAGCAATTGTTGGAAATGATGCAATAGAGCAAGGAAAAACTTTTAATGAAGAGATTGGAATAGATGGAATAATATTAACAAAAGCAGATGTTGATGAAAAAGGTGGAGCTGCCTTAAGTATAGGTTATATAACAAAAAAACCAATATTATTTCTAGGTATAGGTCAAAATTATGATGATTTAGAATTTTTTAATAAAGAAAAAATTCTAAAAAATATTTTTTAGGTGGGACTTCCTTAAGAGCTGGCTTTAAAATATAAGATTTTTCCATATCCTTCCTTATCTCTGTTAACCTGCAGGCACTCTTATTTTAGCTTAAGGCTGCGCCCTTCCGGGACTGACCTGGTTCGCTAAAATAGAGTCATGCAGGGCAGAGATTCATTGTAGGGATATGGAAAATCTTATATTTAAAGCTTCACCCTTTAAGGCATTCGGCCTGCCTAAGCCCATTTGCATTTTAGCGGAGGGCTAGCCCGCCGGCCTAGTCCCACCTAAAATAAAATATTTTTTGATTTTATAATTTTTTTGATAAAAATTTAAAAAATTAAAGATATAGATTATTATGGATTACTTCCAAGCGCTTGAAAGAGCATATAAAGAAATTAAACCAATAGAAAAAACCTCAAGATTTGAAATTCCTGAAGCAAAAGGATTTACAGAAGGAAATAAAACTATAATAACAAATTTTTCTCAAATTGCAGATTATTTAAAAAGAGAAATAAAGCATTTTGCAAAATATTTAGCAAAAGAACTTGCAGTTTCTTTTATTATTGAAGGACAAAGATTAATATTAAATAGAAAAATAAAAATTGAAAAGATAAATGAAAAAATTAATGATTATGTAAGGGATTATGTTATATGTAGGCAATGTGGAAAGCCAGATACACATCTAATAAAACAAGATAAAATTCAATTTTTACATTGTTGGGCTTGTGGAGCAAGATATCCTGTTCCAAAAATATAAAATGATATATATAAAAATTTTCAATTCAAATCCTAAAGTAGTTAGCATATGCGATGCAGATTTAATAAATAAAAAATTTGAGAATGAAAAAATGCAAATAGAAATAAATGAAAGTTTTTTTAAAGGAGAACTATATGATATAAAAAATGCTAAAAAATTTATAAAAAATATAATGAATGATTATGTAACTTTTAATATTGTTGGAAAAAAATCAATCAAAATTGCTAAGGAGTTAAATTTAATAAATAATAAAAATATAGTTTATATTAAAGATATACCAATTGCTCTTGTTCTTTAAAATGGAAGAAGAAATTGAAAGAAAATTAGTATTACCAAAGGAAAATCAAGTTATTGGAATAGTTGAGAAAAGACTTGGAGGAAATAAAGTTCAAGTTGAATGCTTTGATGGATATACAAGGGTATGTAGAATTCCTGGAAGATTTAAAAGAACTTTATGGATAAGACCAAAAGACATTGTATTAGTTGAAAAACTAGAATTTGAAGAAAATGAAAAAGGTGAAGTAATATTTAAATATTCTCCTGCTGAAGTTGAAAAATTAAAAAAAATGGGTTTATTTAAGCCAGAATTATGAAAGAAAATTTGAAGGCTTATAAAAATGTATTTGAGAGATCTACTATAAAAGCTATATTCGATTTAATTGCAAAAGGAATTATTAAAGGGATGGAAAGCCCAATAAAAATTGGAAAAGAATCTAATATATTTTCTGCTATAAGAGAAATTGACGGAAAAGATGAAAGAGTTGCTTTAAAAATTTATAGAATTTCCACATGCGACTTCAAAAGAATGAAAAAATATTTAATACTAGATCCAAGGTATAAAGTAGGAAATTCGAGAAAAACGATAATACTTCAATGGGCAAAAAGAGAATTTAGTAATTTAACGAAATGTTATAAAAATAATATATCTGTCCCAAAACCAATAGCAAGAAAAGATAATGTTATAGTTATGGAATTTATTGGTAATAAAAAAGTCGATGAAATGCCAATTCCAGCTTCATTACTAAAAGATAAAATCCCAAAAAATACTAAAAAATTTTTTTTATGCTTGATTGAAGAAATAAAAAAAATGTATCTAAATGCAAAAATTATTCATGGAGATTTAAGTGAATATAATATATTAAATTATAATGAAAAACCAATAATAATAGATTTAAGTCATGGTCTTCCTGCAATAGGTTATAGAGAGTATCTAAGAAGAGATATAGAAAATATTGTTAGATTTTTTAAAAAATTAAATTTAGATATAGATAAAGAAGAAATAGAAAAATATATAACAAAAGAAATAGAATAAATAAAATGGATGTAATATCTATACCTTACTCTAAAGAAGAAATAAGTAGGATAATTGGAAAAAAAGGTAAAAATAAAAATATATTAGAAAAAAAAATAAAAATAAAAATAAAAATAAGTGATGGTTATATAACAATAGATAAAACTAAAAGTGATGTTAATGATTTTGAATTGCAAAATATTTTTGATGCAATTGCAATGGGTTTTAATGTAAATGATGCTCTACTATTAAAAAATCCTAATTATATATTTGAAAGAATAAATCTAAAATTACTTAGACCAACGAGAAGAAGAGTAATAAAAGCAAGAATAATAGGAAAAGAAGGAAAAATAAGAAAACTAATAGAAGAATTAACAGATTGTAAAATAAAAATTTATGGAAATTATATAGCACTAATAGGAGAAATTGAAAATATAGAAATAGCCAAAAGGGCTATAGAAATGCTTATACAAGGAAAAAGTCATACAGCAATGCAAAAATGGCTTGAACATGCTAAAACAAAGATTGAGGATTTAAAAGAGCTAACAGAAAAACAATTAAAAGAAATAGAATAACGCCCCGGGCTGGACTCGAACCAGCGACCCCACGGTTAACAGCCGTGTGCTCTACCACTGAGCTACCGGGGCAATAAAGGTATTATCTTTTTTTCTTTAAAAAATCTTCTATTTCTTTTTTAAATTCTTTCCAATTAATATTGTACATTTTACAAATATCTATTAATCTGTCTATTGATAATAGTGGACAGCCCAAACAAGGTAAGCCTTTAGTTAATAAAAATTCTCCGACTTCAGGATAATTATTAATTAAATCACTAATCTTTGTATTTTTTGTTATCCTTATTTTTTTACTTTTTTTATTTTTTTTGCTTTTTATACTTTTTTTATTTTTCATTTTTATTTTTTGTTTCATTTTTATTTTTCATTTTATTTAACCAAAAATTTTCACAATTTTGATTAAAACAAATAAAAAATAATTTCTTATTTTTAACTTCTAATAAATTTTTTCCACATTTACATAGTTTACTTGATTTTTTTATTTTTCCTTTTGGAAGTGGTATTGCTATATTACATTCAGGCCAGTTAGTACAAGAAATAAAATTTTTTCCTTTTTTACTTTTTTTTATTATTAAAATTCCCCCACAAATACAATCATCAACTTTTAATTTTTCAATTTCTTCTTCTTTCATCTTTTTTAAACCATTTTCAAGCAATAATCTTAATTTTGATTTTTTATTTTCCCATTCTTTTGCAATACTAATTAATACATTTTTTGCTTCATTCAGAATTTTATTTTCTTCTTTTATAGGATTATCACTTATCATAATTCTATCCATCTCAATCTCAAATTTTCTTGTTAATGCTTCATCTAGTATTAATGGACTAATTTTTTTAAGTAATTCATTTACGCTATATCCTAATGGTGTTAATTTAATGGCTTTTCCTTTAATATAACCTCTTTTATAAAGTGTATCAATAATTTGTGCTCTTGTTGCTTTTGTTCCAAGATTTCTTTTCTCAAGCTCTTTAATAAGGGCTGCAGGAGTATATCTTTTTGGTGGTTTTGTTTCTTTTTCTTCTATGATTATATCTTCAATATATGCATTTTCATCTATATTAGTCCATGTTTCTTCTATTTTATAAGGATAAATCTCAAGCCAACCTTTATTCTTTATTTTCTTAAAAGTTTTTGAAAATTCTAAATTCTCTATTTTTGTTTTAATTTCTTTAAATTTTATTAATAAATCATCATAAAAACAATTTATAAAACGTCTAGAAATTAAATCATAAATTTTTCTTTCATAAAAATTTAATTTATTTATTTCTTCTATTTCTCCTGTAGGAAATATTGCTGGATGTGCAGGATCAGTTGCTTTTCCTTCGATAGGTTTATCTCTTTTTATCTTAAATTTAAATAGCTTAGCCAAATTTTCTAAAATTTTTTTATATCCTATACTTTCTGGTAATTTCTGGCTAGAGGTTCTTGGATAACTTATTAATCCTGATAAATATAAATTTTGTGCTATTTCTAAAGTTTTTGATGGAGAAAATTTAAAAAATCTATATGCCTCTAACTGCAATTGAGTTAAATTAAATGGTGGTAATGGTAAAATAGATTTTTCTTTTTCTTTTATTTTTAGTTTTATTTCTTTATTTTTTAGTAATTCAAATTTTTTTAATTCATCTTTATCTTTTATTTTTTCTTTACAATCTAAAGTTATTTTATTTCCATTTTTATCTTTTACAATTAAACTTATTGCATAATATTTTTCTGGTTTAAAATTTGCAATTTGATTTTCTCTTTCAGCAATTAAATTTAAAGTTGGTCCTTGTACTCTGCCAATACTCAAAATTTTTTTTGATGCATTAATAAGTAATCTACTCAAATTTATTCCATAAATCCAATCTAGCTTATGTCTTGTTTCCCCTGCAATTGCTTGATTAAAATCAATATTTGGTAATTTATTTTCATAAGCTTTTATTAATTCTGATCTTGTTAAAGTTGAAAATTTCATTCTATAGGCATTATTTGTATTATATATATAACGAAGAATGTTATATCCTATGAGTTCTCCCTCTATATCATAATCTGTTGCTATTATTATTTTTTCTGGTTTGAGTTTTTTTAAAACATTAATATATTTTAATGTATATTTCTGCTTTGTAACTTGATATATTGGCTTAAAATCAAAATTGAATGTTGGCCATCCTTCTTTCTTTGTTTCTGCTAAAATAAATAAATGACCAACTGCACTTGCTATAATAATTTTCTTTCCTTCTCTTTCTATTTCATAAACTTTTACTCCGAGAATATTTTTTATTTTAGCTTTTCCTAAAGCTTGAGCAATTTTTAGTGCTGCTTTTGGTTTTTCAGCAATTATTAATTCAATCATGATAAACCTATCAATTTAAATGGTAAAAGCTTTATCCATCCTAGCTTTGGTATAACAAATATTGCTTTTCCTATTATATATTGTTTTGTTATATTTTTCTCAAATTCCAATTGACCATTATTATTATCTCCTTTTGTTTCATATATGCAATAATCTTCACACCTTTTTTTTATTATTCTATGAATTATTGGTTTATTATTAGCGATAAAAACAATTATATCTCCAACTTTATAGTCTTTCTCTCCTTTTAAAACAACAATATCTCCTGCGTCTAAGCCATCTTTAAATTTAAAATTAGAAAAATTTGTTTTATTAATACCAATATTTTCATAAAAATAACCATAATTAAGCCAGTATTCATTAAAATTGCAATGAATTAATGGATTTTTTTTAATTCCATAGCAATGTTGCATGCTATAGCTTTCTACAATTACAAATGGCATTTTAGTATTTAATATTAAAGAAAAAAATGGAAAAAATATAAATTTAACAAAAATAAAAATCAAAATAAATAAAACTATCCAACTTAATATGCTATTACTTTTCCAAAGCCAATTCCAAAATTTCTTTATCATTCTCATAAAAATTTAATTCTGCTGGTATAATGAAACAAAATGGTTTTTTTATTTTTAATTTTTTGATATTTTCTTTAATTTTATAAATATTTTCTTTAATTATTTTTTCTTCTTTTGTTCCTAAGCAACTACAAATATAAATTTCTTTAATTATTTTTTCTTTATCAACAGAAATTAATTGATTTATTGCTTTGCTGAAATCTAAATCTGTATCGATCAATAAAATAGTATGGGCATTAATCGATAAATTATATTTTATAATATCATAAAAACTTTTTGGTTTATAGTTTTCTTGCCATGATGGCATTGTTGCAATTTTTCCAAATTTATATATGCTTAATCCTGTATTTGTTATAGCATTTATTACTGAAATATTATGAATTATTTTTGTTTTTATTTCTAATTCTTTTGCTTCTTTTATTAAAGAAATATGTGTAGTAGCAATTAAAGGATCACCATAAACAAGTAATGCTATATTATTTATTTTTGCTTTTTCTAAAAATTCTTTACTTTTTTCTTCAAGAAATTCTCTTTCTGCTTTTTTTATTTTTATTTTCTTTTTAAGTAAAAAACTTAAAAATTTCTCATATTTTTTTAATGAAAAAGGAATTTTAGTTGTATAAATATCTAAATAAATTTCTTGACATTTTTTTAATGCTTTTATAGCTTTTATATTTAAATCATTAATATCAAGCCCTGTCCCAATCAAGTATAACATTAAAAATTAAATATAATCTCATTAAAATTTTTTGCTTTTTTATAAATCGATATTTTTATAAACTATCCAATTTTTATAAAATAATAATAAAAAAGAGGAAAAAATGAAAAAATCAAAATATATTTTTGCATTTTTTTTATTTATTATATTTTTTTTAATTTTTTTGATTAATGTTAATGCAGCTAATCTTGAAGTAAATTGGGTTCCACAAGAGATATATCAGCATAATTATAGTATATTATATTTTAAGCTTAATGTAAGTTATAACACAACAGTTTATCCTATCACTATTAATATTACTAAAGGAGGTAGTTATGTATTATTAAATAAGAAGATTGGGTGGAAGGAAGTAAGTTGTAGTAATATTCCACAAATACCACCAAATGAATGTATTAATTTACCTCCGAGTGAAAAGTATTGTGGTAAGTTTTTAGGATGTTGTTATATAGCATGTCTAAACTTTACCCCTATTACTACAGAAATTGGAACATACAATGCTTCTTATTTTTTTTATACACTACAGCCTCCTAGTGCATTTAGCGGGAGTAAGTTACTCCAAGTTAAATCAACATTTGATTATGTAAAATGGAATACATCAACAATTAAATATGGAGATCGTGTTAAACTTATAATTAAACCAAATGCACCAGAAGTTGATAAAGTTAATGTTACTATTTGTGTAGGTGAGAGAGAGAAATGTCACATAGTAACTAGCTTTAATAATATTCCAGTAGTTAATGGTTGGGCAAATATAACTTTTGGGCCAGAAAATTATAGTAAGTGGTTTAATTCAGATGGTTGGAAACAACAAAGCTGTACTAGTGAGAATTGCTCATTTTATGCTAAAGCAAAGTACAACTATGTACAAAAACTAAGTGATAATCTTTCAATTATTCTACCTTTAATTGATAGAGCACAATGGAGACTTTGTGAAATAAATCGTTTAGGATTATGTTATTACAATTATTATAATGAAAATTCTACAGGAAAGATTGCTATTCATGTTGATAATTGTAATAACTTAATTAATAAAAAAGTTAATGTAAAAATAATTAAAAAAATAAATCAAACTTCTCAAGAGATAATTAATGAATCTAATTTAAGTATAAATCCTTCTACATGTTGGGCAAATACATTAATAAATATTAGTAACTTTACTAAGATAAATTGTACTCAGGATCCTAAAGGATATCCTAGATATATATTTAATGTTTCATTAGTAGACCTTCCC
>JAWAZI010000003.1:0-72179 GCA_038817835.1 Candidatus Pacearchaeota archaeon
CCTGGTTTTATGATATAAGCTAAACCTATTGTTGCAGGGATAACAATTATTGCTGTATATTTATATACTTTTTTGAAACTTTCTTCTAATTTTTTATGTTCTATTTGTGTAAATATTGGCAATAAAACAGAACCAAAAGTTAAAAAGCTAGCTACTGCCCCAACAATCGCAAAAATAGCATTATAATATCCTACAAATTCTGCTGGTAAATATAGACCAAGCATTAAAGTATCTATATGTCCAAAAAAAGCAAGAGAAATGCTGCTTATACTTAACCATCCAAAAAAACTAAGCAATTTTTTCTTTTCTTCTTTTTTTAGTTTTATTTTTTTACCTTTTATTAAAAAACTATATTTTATTGCTATAATACTATATAAAAATAAAAAAGCAATAAATAAAGCTATTATCAAAGCAATAAAAACATAAGCAACAGAAACAAATTTTAATATATATAAAAAAATAATAACAAGAAATATTCTAAAAAATTGGAAAATAGTTTCAGCAAAAAAAGAATAATTTACTTTTTTAATAGCATAAAAAATAGAGTTAAAAAAACCATGTAAAGAAATTATAAAAATATATATTGCACCAATTTTTAATGGCAAAGCTAATAAAGGCTTATTAAAAAGTTTTGCAATAGGATTAGCTAATAAGAAAAGTAAAATTGCTGTTATTATTGTGAGAAATATTTTAAAGTTTAAAAGAAAATAAATTCTTGCACGAGCAATTTTTTCTGTTTTTTCTGTTTTTATTTTTAGTGCTTCAGCAAGATATCTTGATAGAGTTGAATTTAAACCAAGATCTGTAAAAGTTGCAATAGTTAAAATAATTGTTAAAGCTAAACTATAAATACCAAAAAGTTCAGGGTAAAGTGATCTTGCTATAATCAATGTAAAAATAAAGCCACCAATCCTACTAACTAATGTAAGAAAAAAATTAAAAAATAAATTTTCAAATATTTTTTTCATTAATTTTTTGATTTTTTTTTATTTATATTTTTTATGTTTTATAAAAAATAATACTAAGCTATATCTTTCTTTTTTTCTTGCTTCAAATAAATCTAAAAAAATATGAAAAAATATTCCTAGCAAAAAAGAATAAAGATAAAAAATAGATAATTTAAATTTTGAGATTAAAAAAATTAAAAAAATAGAGAAAATAAAAATGAATTCTATTGTATGAAATATATAAATATGTTGTTTTTTTTCTTTTAATTTTAAAATTTTTCTTTTTTCAAAATATTTATATGCAGAAATAAAATTAAAGCTTTTTTTCTCAAAAATATAAACAAAATAATGATCTACATCAAAAATAAATGTAGATAAAAATAAAATAAAAAATGATATAATATTAAGCTTTAAAATAAAAAAAATTAATATAGAAAAAATTAATCCAAAAGAAATATGATATATTGGTAACATTTTATTCTTTTATTACTCTCTTTACAAGCTCTCCAAATGCTGGTCTCGTAATGAAAACCCCAACACTTATACCTATTATTGTAGTTATAGCAAAACCTTTAAGTAGACCTGCACCACTCCACATTAATGGCAACAATGCTACTAAAGTAGTTGCATATGAACCAAAAATTATAAAAAACGCTCTTTTTATACGTTCTTTTAAGCTAAGTGTTCTTCCAAATTTTGTTTCATCTATAATAATAATTTGATCATCTACGCCAGTTCCAATTGCAGTAATTATTCCTGCAATACTTGCTAAATCTAGATTCCAATTTATCCAACTTGCGATACCTAATATAATTATTATTTCAGAAATTAATGTTAGAATTATAATAAAAGATATTATAGGATTTTTATATCTTATAAATACAATTAAAGAAACAAGAAGAATTGCAATTATAGCTATTATAATTATATTTTTTAAAAATTCTTTTCCAAGTATTGGACTAACAGTATCTATTTTTTCAATTTCTATTTTTATTGGCAAGCTTCCTGTAAGTAATATAGATTGTAATTTTTTCATATTACTTAATGCATCATTATATGCTTCAGTTTTTGTTTTACCAATTCCACTTCCACTTATTGCTACTTGTGTTGTTTCTTTTCCTTTTAGTTCAGTGCTTATAAATAAATTATCAACAAGAATATCATCTAAATATAAATCTAAAGTTTCATTTAGATATTGTGGATTTGTTATATTCACTTCTAAATTTTTTGTTATTTCTGCTTGTTTTTTTGCAGCTTCTTGGCTTAGATAAACAGCAAATTGAAATTTACATATATAAGCATTAGAAATTTCATCACAACTTAATATGCCAGAACATTCTGGAGTTTGACATACACTAGTTATGTCTTTCTTTCCACCTACAAAAACAGTATTATTTCCTATCTTTGCTTCAAATTTTCCCTGAGTACTAATAAGATCTCTCAATTCTTTTGGACTAGCTCCTGCCATTTCTATTAATAAATATTTATTCCCTTCTAAGTCCCTTATTTGATTGATTTTTATATCTCTTATTCCATAAACATTAAATCTTTCTTCCATTATCTTTTGCATATTATCTAAAGTAGTTTGATCAATTTTTTCAACAGGCTTAATTAATGCCCTACTACCTCCTTGAAGTTCTAAGCCAAGTTGCAATCTTGATTTTTTTAATTCTCTAACTGTAAATTCGGGTTTATCAGCAAAAAATGCATAATTCCCTTTATTAGTTTTTATTTCTAATTTTATTTTTTCACCTTTAAACAATTCACTAATTATTTTTGAATAATCATTAATATTATTTATTTTTTTTCCATTAATCTCTTTTATAATTTCTCCTGCACTTAATCCTGCCAAAGCAGCAGAACTATTATTTGATATTTCACTAACAACTACTCCTTTATTCAATGCCAAAAATGGATTTATTGCTATTATACTTAAAACTATAAATGTAATCCAAATCAATATTTTCCATCCGATTTTCATTTTATTCTTTATATTTTTTCTTTATATACCAAGTTAATATGCTTATATTTCCTATCCATGTTGAAAATAAATCTATAGTTAAACCAATAGATAATACTAAAAAAATTTGTTTTAAAATATTTGAAGTAGAAAAGATAAAACCTATAAATACTACAATTAAACTTGTTAATGTTGTTGTTAATCCAGTTTTTAATGAAGATATTAATCTGCCCTTCAATGGAGTATCCTTTCTTTTTAATACCCTTGTAGTTAATAATATATCACTATCAACAGAGTAACCAATAAGCATTAACAATGCAACAATACCAGCTGTTCCTATGCTTATGTTCATTATATTAATTATTGCTAGACTTGCACAAATATCTGTTAAAGCTGCCAATATTACTGCTATAGATGGAACAAAAGTTCTAAATATAAGAAATACACATATAATCATAAATATTATTGCAATAAACAAAGCTATCATTAATTGATTAAAAAAATTTTTTCCTAAACTTGCTGTTGTTGTTTCTATATTATAATTTTCTATTTTTAATTCTTCAATTATCTTTTTTGCATCATCTTCATTCAATTTTGTTTCTATAATTGTTGCTATAATTTTATTTGTATAAAGATCTTGAGTATATTTTATCAAAAAATCATTAGTATATTTTTTTATTGTTTGTTTTATTTCATTTTCTTCATAATTTCCATAAAGAGTGATTACTGTTCCTCCAGTTAATGTTATATCTTTTTTAAAGAATTCACCATTAATTGAGTAATATATTGCTAAATATATTAAAGATAAAATAAAAAGTGATATTGATAAAAATGTGAATATTTTATAATATTTCTCATATATTATTTTTTTTTCTTCTAAATTTTCCATTAAAAATAAATTTTTTTATTTTTAAAATTTTGTGGATTTTAAATTTTTAAATTTTAAAAAATTTAATATATATGCGCCAGTCGTCTAATGGTAGGACATCAGCCTTCCAAGCTGATAATCCGGGTTCGAATCCCGGCTGGCGCATTTTTAATAAAAATAAAATAAATCAAATTGTTTTTTTCTTGAGTATTTTTTCTTAGAAAATTCAAAATATTTTTGCATATTCAATTTTCTTGCATAATAGTAAAATTTCTCAAGTTTATCATTTTTTATGCTATCAATATAATATAATAAAGAGTCAAATGTAGAATTTAATTCTTTTAATGTAGAATCTATTTTTCTTTTTATATTATTTTTATCTAAATAAACATTCCAGTCATCATGAATAATTATTTTATTATCTTTGTTAAGTATTTCATTTATTTCCAGATAATAATTATAAGTTTGATATTTTTTTTCTAATTCTTTTAAAAATTTATCGATTTTTCTTTCTTTTTCATTTTCACAACTTAAAAACATCGTTGTTAATATAATTATTAAAAATTTTTTTAAATTTGAGATCATTTTAATTTTTCTATAACTTCTTGCAAATATAAAAGTTTTTCCTCACCACTTTCCATATCTTTAAGTTTCAATTTTCTTTCTTTTATCTCTTTTTCTCCAATAATTAAACAATATTTTATTTTTTCTTTATTTGCATAATCTAATGCTTTTTTCAAATTTTTTTCATAAATAATACTACAACTAATTTTATTTTTTCTTAATATATTTGATATTTCTAAACATTTTTCTAATGTATTTATTGGTATTATTAAAACTTTTATTATGTTAAGTTTATCTTTATATTTTTCCTTTAAAATTTCATAAATAACATCAAGACCAAAACTCATACCAGTTGCAGGATATTCTTTGTCTGTATTTAGAAATTTACTTATTAAATTATCCCATCTTCCACCAGCAGCAATACTGCTTTTTATTTTATTCTTTGCATAAAACTCCCAAATTAAACTTGTATAATAACTTAAACCTCTTGCTAAACTTGGATTAAATATTATATTTTTATTTATCCCTAAATATGATAAAAATTTTAAAACTTCTTCTATTTCATTAATACCTTTATTTAAAATATCATTTTTTAAATTTTTTAGATAATCTATTTTTTCTTCATTATTTTTATTCTCTAAACTATCAAAGATCTCAAAAATTTTTTTTATATTTTTTTCTTTAATCCCTTTTTTTCTTAGTTCTTCAATAACATAATTTTTTCCTAGTTTCTCTATTTTATCTATACTTAATGCAATATCATTAAATTTTTCTCTATCAATTTCACAATAATCAAAAATACCAAATAAAATATTTATACTATTAATATAAGCAAATACGCTAATATCAAGAGTTTTAAAAATATCAAATGCTAAAGCTATTATTTCTGCATCTGCAACAAAACTTTTTATTCCTATTATATCAATATCACATTGTGTGAATTCTCTTAATCTTCCTTTTTTTACAGGACCATCTCTAAAAACTTTTCCTATTTCATAACGTTTAAATGGAAATCTTATATTTGGATTTAGTGCTATTAATTTTGCTAGTTTAAATGTTAATTCATAACGTAAGCATAATTCTCTATTTCCTCTATCTTTTAGCTTATATATTTCTTTTATTATTTCGCTTCCTGCATATTTACTTGCAGCAATTTCATAATAATCTAAAATACTTGTTTCTATTGGCTTAAATCCATAAATTTTAAATTTTTCTTTTAAAATATCTATAATTTTTTCTCTTAAGATTTGTTCCTCAGGCAAATAATCTTTTATTCCTTTTAATTCTTTAATTTTCATTAAAATTTAATATAAATAGATTAAAAAAATTTTGGAAAATTTTTTAATAAATTAATGATTTAATAAAAATGGATAAAAAAATTGAAAAAATAAAGAAAATAGTTTTAAGGAAAAGTGAAAATATAAAAGCAGAAAGAGTAAGATTTGATATTAATAATTTAAATTTTAATTATTTAAAAAAATTTGTTAAGAATTATAAATATATAGGTTTTCAGGCAACAGAAGTTTATAGAGCAATTGAAATTATTAGAGAAATGAGAAAAAATAAAGCAAAAATTTTTTTTGGTTATACAAGTAATATAATAAGTTCTGGAATAAGAGATATAATTACATGGCTTGTAAAAAATAAAAAAGTTCATGTTTTAGTTACTACTGGTGGCGGCGTAGAAGAGGATATAATAAAAATATTTAAACCATTCTATTTAAAATATGGAAGTAATTTTGAGAATTATAATGATAAAGAATTAAGAGAGAAAGCTATTAATAGAATTTATAATATTCTCGTTCCAGATTCTCATTATATAGAGTTTGAGAAATTTATAATGCCGTTCTTTGATTATATATATGAAAATTTTACAAAAAATAATAAAGATTTAAGTGCTAATGAATTTATTAGGGAAATTGGTTATTGGATAGATAAAAAAAATTTTAGAAGAAAAAAAGATAGCATATGTTACTGGGCTTATAAAAATAATATTCCAATATTTTGTCCAACTTTGACTGATGGTGCTATAGGAGATATGATTTATTTTTATAATGCTTATAAAAAAAGAAATATAAAAATTGATATTGTAAAAGACACAAAAAAAATTAATGAAATAGCCATAAATGCTAAAAAAACAGGTATAATAAGTTTAGGCTCTGGAGTAGTTAGTCATTTTATGCTAAATGCAAATTTATTTAGAAATGGAGCTGATTATGCTGTATACATTACTACAGCTTATGAGCATGATGGGAGTGCAGCTGGAGCAAGTCCCAGTGAAGCGGTAAGTTGGGGAAAAATAAAAGGTAAAGCAAATTATGTTAAAATTTATGGAGATGTTTCAATAATTTTTCCTTTAGTTTTTATTGGTGCTTTTATTTGAAAAGTTATAGTTTATAAACTTAAATTGTTAATTGATATTGAGCGGGGGTGCCGGAGTGGTCAAACGGGTCGGGCTTAGGACCCGATGGCTTAGTGCCTTCCGAGGTTCGAATCCTCGCCCCCGCATTTTGAATTTTTTGTAGCATAAAAAGAGAAAAAACTAAACCATAACGCAAAATAACAATGAAATACATTTAATTTTTTATTTTTTAATATTAATGCATAAACTTCTTTGCTTATATTTTATTTTCTTTTGCATTTTTTAAAAAAATTTTTAAATTAATTTTGAATTTTTTTAAATGATAAAAAAAGCTAAAATAGATAAAAGATTAAAAAAGAAAACTGATTTGAGATTAATAAAGTTAGTTAATGAAATAAAAAAATCCGACTCTGAATTTTGGTTAAAAGTAGCAAAATATTTGGTAAGACCAAAAAGACAACAGGTTGAGGTAAATTTAGGAAAAATAAATGCTATAGCTAATGATGGAGATGTTATTTTAATTCCAGGAAAAGTTTTAGCAAACGGGGTATTAGATAAAAAAATTATTATTTCTTGTTATAAAGCAAGTGGAAATGCTATAAAGAAAATTGAATTTTCTAAATCAAAATTAATTAGTATAGAAGAATTATTTAGAAAAAATAAAACAGGGGAAGGAATAAGATTGATTGTTTAAAATGGACGAAATAGTTATTAATGCTGACGGATGTGTTGTTGGAAGACTTGCAAGTTATGTAGCAAAGCAAGCATTATTAGGAAAAAAAATTATTATTGTTAATTCAGAAAAAGCTATAATATCGGGCAAGAAACAAAATATTTTAGATAAATATATAAATAGATTACAAAAAGGAAGAGGTTGGCAAAAAGGTCCATATTGGCCAAGAGAAGCAGAAAAAATTTTAAGAAGAATAATAAGGGGCATGTTACCATGGAAAAAAGCTAGAGGCAGAGAAGCTTTTAAGAGAATTAAATGTTTTAAAGGGGTTCCAAAAGAATATGAAGGAAAAGCTATAGAGATAAAAAATTTAAAAAAAGAATTTTTAAATTTTATAACATTGGGAGAATTAGAAAAATTATTAAGACATAAATAAAATGGAAAAAAAATTTATTGTTAGTGCAAGAAGAAAAACTGCAATTGCAAGAGCTGTAATAAAGCAAGGAAGCGGAATAATTAAAATAAATAATAGACCAATAGAAGTTTTTGATATATATAGAAAACTACAACTTTATGAACCAATAAGAATTGCAGAATCTATAATAGGGCCAATTAATAATATAGATATCTATGTTAATGTTAGAGGTGGAGGTGTTCAAGGTCAAACAGAAGCAGCAAGATTGGCTATTGCAAGAGCTTTAGTTAAATTTACAGGAAATTCAAAACTTAAAAAAGAATTTATTAATTATTCTCGTGATTTGGTAGATGCTGATGTTAGACAAAAAGAAATGAGAAAACCAAGAGATAGTAAAGCAAGAGCAAAAAGACAAAAAAGTTATAGATAATTATTTTTTTCTTAAAAAATCTTCTACAATTTTTATATAATTTTCAAAAATTTTTTCCCATTCTTCTAATTTTACTAAATCAATACTAATACTTTTTCCATCTTTAATCAAATTTACTATTATATTCTTTCTAAATTCATGTTCAGAAATTATTTCATATTCATGAATATTCTTAAAAATTTCATAAAGTTCAAACATTTTTTTTATAATATCATTTTTATTTTTTAATATTTTTTGTAATTGTATTATTTTTGCTTTTGGTGTTTCGGGAATTTGGTTTATAATTTTTTTCTTTTTTGCATGAATTAAACAAGCATCTATAGTTTCATCAATAGTTGCAGCCCATCTTTTCATTAAATTAATTATTATATCTGAAGTTTTTGTGTATTTCAAACTTGTATAAAAAAGATGCTGTGCTCTCCTTTTTTCTTTTTCAATTTTTTTTAACATAAAAATTTAATAAAATTTATTAAAAATTTATGCAAATAAGTTTAAAATAATTTCTGCGATTATTATTAATGACAATATTATTAAAAATTTTATTGGAGAAATTTGTATTTTACTTTTATATTCATCAGTGTATCTTGTTATACCTCCATAACTTGGTGGCAAAATAAATTTTTCAGCCATATAAAGAATATAAAATTCTTGTTTTAAAATTTTTGGTAGGGAAAGATAGGCCTCCTTCTGTGGCTCATTATAGAGCCTGTCAACATTCTACTTAGCGGCAAATTAGCCTTACACAGCCTTGGTTAGCCGTTTCAACTTGTTGTGGAAATGTCAAATTTTATCATCCTACTCCACAACAAGTTTCGTTTCTGTGCCATTGCCATACCTTTCGGTATGTGTCTTTCGACACAAGGCTTTTTTTGTGGGAGGACCTTCCTCCTTTTTGGATAGTTGACCTTTCCCTACAATAGTAAAAATATTAAAAAATTTAAAAATTTTATTATGCTTATGCCCCAGTAGCTCAGTGGTAGAGCACTCGCTTCGTAAGCGAGAAGGCGTGGGTTCAAATCCCACCTGGGGCTTTTTATTTTTTATAAAAATAATTTAAAAAAATAAAAAATAATAAGGCAAGATAATATTATTTTAGCAACAATATTCATCACCCGCACATGGTGTTGTTTTTGCAGTGAATGTCCATACATCACTTTTATATCCAGGAGGTGTATCATCACTTACTTTTAAATAACAATTTACATATACTTCATCACTTTCATCCTGTGGTCTCAATGATCCTGCTCCATAACATATTCCTCTTTCCTGACTTGTTAAATTACCTACAGGTTTGGGCCAATCAAATGGTATACCACCTGTTGTACATGATCTTTCCTCTTTTTCTGTACTCCAAAATCCATAAAATTGTCTCCAACTAGTTCCACCTCCAAAAAAATCTTCTTTACTTTTATTACTTGTTACACATACATATAATTCTATATTACCATCATTCCTCACTAAAAATCCTGGAAGCTCTGGTGCAACACTTACAGTCCAGTTTTGTGCTATATAATTATTTGACCCATTTACACTTACTATACCATATGCATAAGGAGCAGTAACATAACCCTCTCCAAGATTACATGTAGCATCTGGTAAAGATATTGTTAATTGTTGAGTTATATTCACTGAAATATTTCCACCACTTTGCAATCCTGTTATCTGATTCATCTTTGAAATATTCAAATAAACACCAACCACTGCTACTATTATAGCTATTATAAGCAAAATAACTAAAATTCTATCTCCATTCATTTTATTTTTTTAAATTTTATTTTTATAATGATAAATTTTATATTTTTTAAATCTTTCTAAATAGGATAATTGCTTTTCCTGTATAATTTCCAATTTTTGCATCCTTTGGAATAACAACAGAGAAAGTTATATTTTCTTTTGTATTTTTTTTAAGTATAAAATCATTTTTATCCACAATTATCCATTTAGCTATATCACCCTTTAAATAAATCTCTACTTTTACATCTTTATTGCTAGTTACTTCTATATATCTTTCTCCTCTACCTCCAGGCATTATTGTACCAAAATTTATACTTTCATTTTCTATATTAAATCCTATATAATCACCAACTTTTAATTTAATATCATAAATTCTTATCGCAGTAGTATTATGTAAAAACTTAATATATATCCAAATCAATTCTGTTAAAATAATAATTAACAAAAAAATAATAAACCAAATTAAAATTTTTTTCCAATTTATAATTTTATTTTCTTTTTTTACGCGATTTTTCATGTTTTTCTTTTTTCATTTTAATTAATTTTATAATTAAATATATCAAAATTCCAATTATGATCAAAATTCCAATTATGATCAAAATAATTTTCAAATCAACAAATTTTTTTATTTCTATTTCTCCATATTTAACTGTTTTTCTATTATCATAATTAAGTTCTATTAATATGAAATATTTTCCATAATAATCATTAGTATCTAAGTAAGCATTAATTTTCTTTTCTTCATATGCTTTTATATTTGTTACTTCACTTGTGAATTCTTTTAATGTGAAATTATTTTTATCTAATAATTTTATTTTTGCAAATATATTTTCTATATCTTTATTCCAGAGATTTTTTACTTTAATCTCAAATATATTTAGAGCTTTACTTCTTAATATTTTGGTATAATCAATTATTTCAATTGAAGGTTTACCAACTAACAATGAATTATTTAATTCTATTTTTTTATTATCATAATTTAATTCAACTATTATATCATATTTTCCACTTAATAATCCTTCTGTTGAAAGTTTTTCCTCAAATACTTTTTCTGTTTTTATAGGTATAAAGTAGTTTAATTTAATTTCTTTTATTTTTTTATCATCTTTTTTCAAATATAAATTACCATAAATATTTACGTCTTCACTACCAATGTTTAATATACTTATTTTTATACTTGTATTTTCTCCTATTTCTACACTTTTAACATCTATAATTCTAGCTTGTATCATTTTTCCTGGATATGGACTATAAATTTCAAAAGTTGCACAAGCAGCAGTTTTAGCCCCTATACCACTAGTATTTGTAGCAGTTTTTTCTTCTTCTACACAAATATTTACAGTATATTTTCCAGCATCTAATTTTAAGTCTGGTGGAAAGTTTATAGATAATATAGCCGGTTTTTGCTCACCAGGGTTTAAAAATAATATCTCTGGGGATATTTTGAAATATTTAGTAATTTTTTCTTCACCTTTAATTGTAAATATATGGTTCATAGGTATAGAAGTTGTAGATAAAACATCGAAAGTATAATTTTTTTTCATACCGGGCTCAAAAAAGAATTTTTCATATATGGCAGTTCCACTTAATCCAATACCATAACAATTATTTATAGAATATAAATATAATAATGCTATTATGAAAAATATTAAAATTATTTTTTTCATTATAAATAAAAAAATAAAAAATTTATTCTGGTCGTGGAAGGATGTTTACACGAATTTTTCCCTCTTCTTTATTTTTTTGTTCCTCGACGCTAACAACTATCTTTCCATAAGCTACATTCCTTGTTTCAGCTTTTGGTTTTATCATAAATAGGTTTGTTGTATTTAATGTTATCCATGTACCAATCAAAATAGTGATTATTAGTATTATTATAAGTATTGCAAATATATTCTTTGAAGTATTTTGTTTTTCCATTTTAACTTTATTTTTAATTTAAAGTATTAAATATTTTTAAATTTTTTGTATTATTTCTAAATAAAAACCATAAATAATTAACTTAATAAAATTTTTTATTAAAGTTTTTTTGTCTATTAAAACTTTATAATTTTCTATATCTTTTTTTTCTATATTAATAGTTAATTTTACACCTCTTTTTACCATTATTCCTTCTTTAGGTTTTTCTTCTTCAATTATAAAAATATAGATTTTATCTTCCAAATTTTCTTTCATATATATACTAAAATTAATTTCTTTCTCTTTTTGATTTTTTTCTATTTCAATATTTCTTATAATATTTATAGCATCACTTGATGGGTAAATTTTTAATTTAATTGATTCGTTTTCTATATTAATAATTTTAAAACTTAAATTTACTAATTTTCCTTGTTGATAATCTATATTAATTATTCCTGGAGAAACTCCAAAACTTTTTACTAAATTAATATTTAATAAAATTAAAATAAAAATTAAAAATATTTTTTTCATTTTATTCAATAACATCTACAAAACTTGCAAATAAATTTATTATTGAAGTTTTTAGTCCAGGTGGTTCATAAGGTGGAACTTTTATTTTTATTTCCATTTCAGCTTCATTACTTTCATTACTATAATTTAATTGACCTATTAACCAGTTTAAATAATTTACATTTTCCCAATTAATGGTAGAATTACTTGAATTAAAAGATCCTTGTTCATGAAAATCTGCTTTGAATTTATAATATTCTGATGGAATATCTTGTGTTTGCCAAAGAGGAGTAGAATTAAATTCTAAATTTATAAAACAATTTCCTTTATTTTCTATTATTATAGGCATTGGATTATTATCTGTAGTATCATTTTCTTCATTTAAATTCATTAGACCAAAGTTTATTTGTTCATTTGATAGATTAATAAATACTAAAGCATCTATGTACAAGTTTCTATCAGAACTATAATTATAATCTTCTCCATCATATGATCCAACTCCCCAAATATAATACTCATTAGTATCCCAAAAGTTTTTAAGATTAGTTGTTAAAGTATAATTTAAGTTTGTTATATTTTCTATTGTTCTATTATCAAATGGATTACAAAGACATGGAGGATTAGTACAAGTTCCATTATATACACAATTTATTATTAATATATAACTAACTGGATCCCCGTCAGGATCTATACTTTCTCTCCACGAAAAAGTTGGTTTCCTATTATAAAGATGTTCATTATCATTTGGATAGCTTAGTTCTGGCATTGAAGGAGGTCTATTTAAAATTATAGTTAAATATTCACTATTTGTTATATTTTTTGTTATAACTTTTATTTTATATGGTTCACTAAAATTAACTATTATTGTATGATTATTCTTATCTTCTCTATATGAAGAATTTTGGAAAAATTCTAATATTTTTTTTGTTTTTATTCTACCATTCATATCAGTTAATTCACTAAAAATAATTGTATTATTTTTATCATACATTGTCACATTGGCATTTCCTATGGGAAAGTTATTTTTATTTTTTACTTGTATATCCAAATACCAATGAACATAGAAATTTGCATTATCATAAACAAAGATATTACTTCTATTAATTATAGTTGTATTTATGAAAGATATATTTGAATTATTATATAGATAAATGGAAGCTTTACAATATCCATCTATACAAACAATTTCATTATCTAAAAAAGAAAAATTCTCAAAAGGAGAATTTGTTGAACTTGAAATTCTTAATAAATTTAATTCTTGAGGTAAAAATATCTTATTTTTTATAAAGCTTATATTTTTAATATCCAAAACATTACTACTAAAACCAATATTAAATCCATAGGCATCTGAAGAATTCAATGAGAGATTAATAATATTATTCTCAAAAGATACATTTTTTGCACCTTCCCAAAACTCTATAAAAAATCCTTTTGTATTAAAATAGTTATTATATATTTTTACATCTTCTTTTTTACAATTATCACTAAAAATATGTGTAGTCCAAAAAGTTGTGATATTATTATTTAATACTTCATAAATTCTTCCGATTGTAGTACAAGAGATTGCTATTCCTGTATGGACTTTACATGTGTTATTATATATTTTAAATGGATCAAAAGCATATGTTTGAAAACATATGGAACTATATGAATTTAGAACATCTTCTAAATAATTATTATAAAAGTTTACAATTCCAATTCTAACAATTGAATTACTTCCACTACCAAAATTATAATAATAAAATCTATTATTAGATATATTTGAAAATTGATTTGAGTCTTTAGTATCAATTAAATTATAATCCCCCCTTACATATATACTATGATAATACCACCATGGTTGTGAAGAAACCCAACTATGATAAAATATATTATCATAGATAGAAAAATTTGAATCTAAAATATAAATAGAATTGCTATTTCTACCATCATAGTTTTTTGTTTGGTTAAAAATATTATTATAAATTTGTAGTTTATTAATTTTTGTTATTCCATATATACCATAGTTAGTTAAATTTTCATTTCCATCAATAAAAATACAATTTTTTATAGTAATATTACTTAAGTAAGAATCTATAAATATACCTTTTCCACTTTCAATTATTCCATAAGTAATTGAATAATTGTTGCAATCTATTATGACATCATTTGAAAATATATTTATACAAGTTCCATTACTTGAAATGTTTCCAATTAATTTGTAATATCCTGGTATTGTTATATTATTACATCCAAAAATTTCTTCTTCACCTATAGAAACATTAAATGGAAGATATTTCATTAAATAGAAATAATCAACCATAATATATCCTTGTTGTGAACTTCCCATTTTTCCTTCTACTCCAAAAAGCTCAGTAAATTCAGTTCCAGGATCAAACTTAAGATCAACTGAATCAAATTGAGTTCCATTTAAATAATATAGTTCTATTCTTACATTAAAACCGGATTTTTTGACAATCAAATATAACCATGTATTTTTTGGCCAATTTGTTATTGATTTCCAATCAATCATTTCTAAAGTAGTATCAACTTTATTTTTCCAAATACCCATTCTTGGATCATCCGTAGAACCATAATTTATGATACCAGCAAAATAAAAATAACCATAAGAATCTTGACCTAATAAAATACCTACATCATGATGAAAATAATCATTAACTGTAGGATATGTATTAATATAAACTTTTGCGTACCATGTATCTAAAGAAGAATATTTAATGGTGGTATATGCAGATACAGCTTTTGAAGAACTATCTATAACTCTAAATCCACAATTTCCTTCATATGGTCCATTAAAGTCATAACTTCCTTGTCCACTATTTCCTATATTTTCTATTCTATCCCATCTACTTCCATCACAACTTTCAAAATCATCATAAAATTCCGTAACTTCTTTTATATCACTTTCACTTAAAGCATTTTCATTTCCATAATAAACATAAAGTTGAGTTCCATTTAGATATGTAAAATTACCTTTAACCCAAACATATGCATAATTTTCATCAATTTTTTCTTCTATCCAATATTTTAAATGATTTCCATTTACATCAGCAAATCTTAAATCAGAAAAGTCTGTTTTCATATTATCATCATAACTTATATTTAAATTAATTTGAAAATCTGTAACGTTTTGGGATATATTGACTTCTATTGCCCTTCTATAAGGCCATTCAGGATAAGCCCAAATACCTCCACTTATGCCACTAAAGTTTGTGATATTGAAAATTATATGAGTACCATTATCTATAAAATCTAATGTTTTTAAATTCCATTCACCATAACATTTGAATTCTTCTATACTCCAATTTTTACAACCCATAATTGCATTTATATCTCCATATTTTTCTAATACTATATTAGCATATTCAACTTCTATATCAGGTTCTATTACAAAAATTTCTGTTTTAATTCCTTCTAATATTTGCTTCTCATTAGGTTTTCCAATTTGTATTTTTAAGGTAGGGGGTAATTTTTTTACCTTAATTTCAGATATTGGAGATAATATAGGATAATCACTGAAACTTAAATCTTTTTCACTTATATTTATATTTTCTACAATTATATCATTTTTTAATATTTTTAGAATAACATTTTCAGAACTAATTGTAAATTCTTTAACTAATTTACCTTTTTCATCATATATTTTAATAACAGTAATATTTGTTAAATTTTGTGTAATATTTATAGTTTCATTTATTTCTTGATATTCTTCATAGCTGATGACTTTTATTTTAGTAGTTACATCAGAGAAAACTATATCTTTATAATAAAATTTAACATGAAATTCATATACCCCTGTATTGTTCAATTTTATATTAAAATTTTCTAGAGGAAAATTAAAAATATGTATGTCACCCAAAAATTCTTCTCCAAAACCTTTTTTAATAAATTCTTTTACCTCTATCTTAATTTTCTTATTTTCTTTATCTTTATATAACTTAACTAAATCTTTACTAACTTCATTATTATTTTTATCAGTTACATTAATTATCTCTACTTCATAACCTTCAGCCTCGTAACTAATAACTTCTCCAACTTTTATTTCAGTTATTACTTCTATTTCTTCTTTATTTTCTATATCTATTTCATTAAATAAAACTTCATTTTCATTTTCCAATTTCTCTTCACTTATTTTTTCTTCGCCTTCTTCTTCCTTACCTTCACTTTCACTTTCGTTACTTTCAATATTTTCTCCTTCTTTGCTTTCTTCTCCACTTTCCTCTACTTCTATTTTTTTGAATTTTAGATGAACATAAAATTCATCAATTTTTTTCTTTCCAATAATTCCATAACCAAAACCAGATTCATTTAAATTATTTAATTTAGTATAAGCTTGGGCATAGTAAGTAGAGTAAAATTTATCTAAGTTTGCATTACTTAGTTTTATTATCTCTTCTAATGTTATATTTATTTTATAACTATTCAAACTTAATTCAATAATAGATTCGCTTGGATAAAGTTCACCTTCTTTTATTGTAAATATTAAATTTCCACTTAAGGTTTGATTAACTAAGAAAACACTATTATCTAATTTTATTCCAATAGTTTCTGCTTCAATTTTCTTAATATTATAAAAAAATAAAAATATTAAAATGTAAAAAAGAATAAATATACAAATTAATGTAACAATCTTTCTTATATCCATAAAATTTTATTACATAATAATATTTAAAATTTAATTTTTATTTTAATTTAATGGAGAAAATAAAAAAATATAGTATAGTAGTTGATACAAGTATAATTATAGAAGGAATACTTTCTGATTTAATAAAGAATTCAAAACTTGAAGTTAATAAAATAATAATTCCAGAAGCAGTTATTTCAGAATTAGAAAATCAAGCAAATAAAGGTAAAGAAATAGGATTTGTTGGAATAGAAGAAATTGAGAATATTAAAAAATTAAGTGGGGAAAAAAATATAGAAGTAATTTTTTATGGTGAGAAACCAACAGAAGAAATAATAAAAAGTGCAAAAGTAGGGGCTATAGATGCTATAATAAGAAAAATTGCCGAAATAAATAATGCATGTTTATTTACAGCAGATAGAGTCCAAGCAGCAATTGCAAAAATTAAAGGTGTTGATATATTATTTTTTGAAGTTAAAGCAAGAAAATTATCAATAGAGAAATTTTTTGGAGATGATGTAATGAGTTTACATTTAAGAGAAAATGTTGAGATAATGGCAAAAAAAGGAAAACCAGGAAATTGGCAATTAGTTATAGTAGGAAGAAAAGTTACAAGAGAAGAATTAAAAAAAATAGAGAAGGAAATAATTGAAGTAGCAAGGCAGAGAGAAGACGGCTTTATAGAAATTGATAGAAAATATTCTACAATTGTTCAAATAGGAACATATAGAATAGTTATAACTAGACCACCTTTTAGTAAATATTACGAAATAACAATCGCAAGTCCAATAAAACAATTAGATATAAATGATTATAAATTAGATGAAAATTTACTAAATAGATTTGAGAGGGCAGAAGGTATTCTTGTAGCTGGACCACCTGGAAATGGGAAATCAACTTTTGTTCAAGCATTAGCAAAATTTTATTTAAATAAAAATAAAATTGTTAAAACTATCGAAGCTCCAAGAGATTTAGTTTTACCAAAAGAGATAACACAATATGCTTTAGCCCATTCAACTCATGACGAAATTAGAGATATTTTACTTTTATCTAGGCCAGATTATACAATGTTTGATGAAATGCGTAATGATGCAGATTTTAGACTTTATACTGATTTAAGATTAGCTGGTATAGGTTTAGTTGGTGTTGTTCATGCTACTGAAGCTATAGATGCAATTCAAAGATTTTTTAATAGAGTTGAGCTTGGAACTTTACCAAGTATAATTGATACAGTTATATTTATCAAAGATGGAGAGATAAAGAAAGTTTTATCATTAGAGATGAAGGTAAAAGTTCCTTATGGTATGAGAAGTGAAGATTTAGCTAGGCCAATTATATTAGTTAGAGATTATAAAACTAAAATAGTAGAATATGAAATATATAATTTTGCTGATCAGATTGTAGTTAATAAAGTTAAAACAATTAATGAAGAAGAGATAATAAATGAAATAGAAAAAATAGTTAAGCTGAGACCTGAAATAGAAATTAATGATAATAATTGTATAGTATATTTACCAAGCTCAAGAATTTCTTTATTAATAGGTAAAAAAGGAAGAACTATTAATAATTTAGAGAAAAAATTTGGAATTTTTATTGAGGTTAGAGAAAAAATAGAAAAAAAGGAAAAAGCAAATTATAAATTAAATATATCCAAGAAAAATTTGAAGTTTATTTTTGATAGAGATAGTGGATATGTTATATTTTATAAAAATGGAGAAGAAATTGGAATTTTTTATTTTAAAGATGGAATATTAAAAATAAAGAGAAAATCAATGTTAGGAAAAAAAATTTTTGAATGTATAAGGAATAAAAATTTAGAGATTTACTATGGATAAGAAAGGATTAGAAGCTATTTATGAAACTTTAGCACAAATATTAATTATAATTTTATTTTTTTCAGCTTGTATTTTTTTTATTATTTCATCAAAAAATATAGAGATTGAGAAAGTAGCTTTATTAGAAATTGTTTATGCATGTACTATTTTTGACGATGCTATTATAGAGATAAATAGTAGTTATTTTAATGTTTCACAAATAAAATATGATAATGAAAACTTTTTTTTTGAAGGAAAAAACTATAAGGAAAAATATTATGGAAAAAATAAAATAAAAATAGAAAATGGTATTATTGAAATAAAAAAATGAAATTTAAGGCACAGATAGATATAGTTTGGCTTTATAGATTTTTTTTAATAATACTTGTTACTCTAGGTTTATTACTTTTAGTAGGAAGATATAAAAGTATAGAGCTAAACAGAAAACCATTGAAAGCTGCAAGCATATTAAATTTAATTTATTATTGTAAAGAAGAAAATTTAAGTAATTGTATAAATATTGATTCCAGTTTTTTTATAAGTTATAAACAAGAAAATTATGGAAATATTGCATTAAAGACTTTATGTGAATCAAAAGAAAAAAATGTAGAATTAAAAGAGGATATTTTTTGTTTGAAAACACAAATTTATAAAGATAAAAAATTTGAAGAAATTTTTATTGGAATAAAATGAAAAATAAAAAAGCACAAGAATCTTTATTAACTTTAATTGTAACTACTTTAATAATTTTGATTATTTTATTTTTATTTTTAGCCATATCTTTTGTCACACATCCTTTTTCCAAAAAGACAGAAATAATAACTAATGATATCTCAGAAACAAAAAATGCTTATTTAATTTTAAATTCCCTTATTTTTTCTCAACTTAATGAAAATGAAAAGAAAGATTTCAATGTTGATTATTTTTATGAATTAATTTATTTATATTTAATAGAAAATCAAGAAAAAAAACAAAAAATAGAAGGAATAATAAGAAATAAATTAGATTTTTTGAAAGATTATATTTTTGTAATTTATTTTTATGACGGAGAAAAATATGAAGAATTATTAAATTTAGAGAAATTAAGTATTTCTAGAAAAATAGAAAGAGGACTTCTTTTAATTCCTTCAGCTGTAATAGAATATGGATTAGAGAAAAAATATATAGCAAAAATTATTCTTCCATATAATGAAGAAAAATTAATATTAATACTATTAATAATTATAAAATGATAAAGAAAAAAGCAATAGGTTTTTTTTCTTATTTATTAGTTTTTGCAACATTAATTTTATATTCATTTGCTTTAATAAAAATAGGAACTATTGAAAAATCTAAAATAGTGAAAAGTTTTGAAAAAATTGAAGATTTAGATAACTTTAATTATTATATCGATAACTTTGATAATTACTTAAACTTATCATATCAAATTTCATATTATAATTCAATTTACAATTTTTCAAATTATTTTGATAAAAGTGAAAAATGTAAAATAATATATTTGAATGATATTCCATATTTTTCTATGGATTGTAATTTTGATAAAAATATTTTTTTAGATTTTTTGAATAAATCATTTAATGAATATATAAAAAATTATTTAGATTATGGAAAAAAAATATATAATTTCAGTTATGAGTTTTCATGTAAAATTGATAATATAGTAAAATGCAATATATTTATTTATAAAAATTTCAATATGGATATAATGAATATTAGCTTAAAAAAAGAGAAAAAATTTGAGCAACAAATAGATTTTAAATTTTTGGAGGAATTTCAAGAAATTAAAGAAAAATTAAAAAATGGTCAAATAGATCATGATGAATTTGAAATTGAGAAAAATGAAGATAAAAATTATATTTATACAAAAATAAAGTTAAAGAAAAAATTTTTAGTTGTTGGAGATATATTATCTAAACAAATTGAATTAAAATTTTATCATGAGAAGTAAAAATGATAGTAGATATTGATGAATTAATAGAAAAAATATCAAAATTTTCAAATTTTAGCAAAGAAGAAATAAGAAAGAGGATAGAGGCAAAAAGAGAAAAACTTGGTAAGTTAATAAGCTTAGAAGGTGCAGCACAAATAGTTGCTGCAGAGCTTGGAGTAAAATTTGAAAATATTACATTAAATATTTCTGATTTACTTCCAGGAATGAAAAGAATAAATGTTATTGGAAAAATTATAGACAATTATGGAGTTAGATTTTATAAAAGAGGAGATAAACAATTAAAAGTTGCAACTTTTTTGTTAGCAGATTCGACAGATGCTATAAGAGTTGTTTTATGGGATACTAATCATATAGATTTAATTGAAAAAAATGAAATAAAATTAGGCGATATAGTAGAGATAAATAATGCTTATGTTAGAGGGGATATCGATAATAAAGAACTTCACTTAACAAATAATTCAATTATAAAATTATCTGAAAATAAAATTGAAAATATTGTTGATGAATATAAATATAAATATAAGCTTATTGATAAACTTACAACAAATGTTAGAGCTAAAATAAGAGCATTTGTTGTTCAAATATTTACTCCTAAAATTTTTGATATGTGTCCAATATGTAATTCAAGATCATGTATTGAACATGAAGAAAGAGAAAAAAGAATTTTATTTCCTTTTATTGTTGATGATGGTTCTGGCAATATAAGATGTGTAGCATTTAAAGAAACAACATTAAAAATGTTAAATGTTAATAATATTGATGAAATAAATGAGGAAAAATTGAAAAATTTGATTGGTGAAGAGTTTTGGTTTGATGGAAGAGTAAGAAAAAATAAAAAAAGAGACGAAATAGAGTTTGTAGTTAATGATGTTGAAAAAGTTGATATTAAACAGCTTATTGAAAAACTTCAAAATTTATGATTCTTCCTTATCACTTATTCCATAACTTGTAATGAAAAATATTGTTTCATTATCTGGTAGATTTGGACTATCAATTAATTTTGCAACTCTACTATTTTTTTTACCTTTTCTCAAATAAATTCTATAAGTTGATGCATGTCCAACTATATGTCCACCTATAGCTTGTGTTGGATCTCCGAATAAAACATCTGGTCTTGCCATAACTTGATTTGTTACATATACAGCTAAATTATATTGTTCTGCTAATCTGATTAGCATATGCATATATCTATTAAGTTTTTGTTGTCTATCTGCAAGAGTTCCACGGCCTATATATTCTGCCCTAAAATGACTTGTTAAACTATCAACAACAATTAATTTTATTTTTTCTTTAGTTAGTAATTCTTTAATTTTTTCTACAAGCAATATTTGATGATCACTATTAAATACTCTTGCAACAAATATATTATTTAAAACTTGATCAGGATTTAATCCTTTTGCTAATGCAATTTGTCTTATTCTTTCAGGTCTAAAGGTTCCTTCTGTATCGATAAATATTACTTTTCCATCAGCTCCATTTTCTTCTAATGGTAATTGTGCATTTACTGATAATTGTAAACCCAATTGAGTTTTTCCACTTCCATATGCACCAAAAGCTTCTGTAACAGCTTTTGTTTCTATGCCACCTCCAAGCAAATTATCCAAATTTTTACTTCCAGTTGTTATTTTTATTATTTCTTTTCTTTTGTTTTCATAATTTAGTGCTGTATCAAAATCAAGTTTTAATAACTTTCTTGCAGAAGTTATAATTTTTCTCGCAACATTTTCACTTACTCCAATTGCTTCAGCCAATTCGACAGGAGGAGTTACAACTATTGCCATTAAATCTGTAAATCCAGCATCTTCAAGTTTTTTTGCTAGAGTACTTCCAACTCCAGGCAAATCTCTTAATTTATATTCTTTTTCCATATTAAGTAAAAAATTAATGATTTAAAAAATTTGTTAATAAAAATTACTATTATTTGAAAATGAAATGCCCCCACTCGGATTCGAACCGAGATCTCAGGCTCCGCAAGCCTGTGTTTTAGCCATTAAACTATGGGGGCTCATTAAATTTAAAAGCTTAAAATTTTAAAAATATAAGTACCCACTTTTATTTTTCTATTTTATAGTAGCAACATCCAAAAACTTTATAAAAGAAAAAATTTTAATTTATTATGAAAGCAATAAAAAACATAACCAAAATTTTGACAGGAATTACATTGGGATTCCTTTTATTAAGCAATAACCATTTTGTTAATGAAACTAAAAAAATAAAATTAAGTGAATTAATAAATTATGATAAAAAATTAGAAGATATCGTTGAAAACCATTTTTTTAACTAAGCTTATTAGCAACAATATCAGCAATGAATGCGATAAGCATGCTTATACTTAATAAATCAACAACCAAACAATATTTGCATATTGCCTTTATTACAAAAAACTGTAAAAATAAAAGATAAAGAGAAAATATCGATATAATAATCAATAATAAAAATATAACTTTATTTTTTAAATTGCTCGGATTTTTTATTTGTGTAGCACTTAATAAGGCTAAAATTAAAAATGCAAATATTCCTATAATACTTAAATGAATTCCAGCTATATCAGAAAAAGAACTTACATCAACAATAGCACAACCCCCACTAATAAAGCAAGAATCTTTTGGCTTAATTTTGTTAATCTCTATATAGCTAGAAATAAATAAATTTATTATTGAGATAATAAATATATATGTAAGCATGATTTTTTTTCTTTTTTCCATAAAATATTTTTATACTTTAACTTTTTAAATTTTTTTAAAATTTGAAAATTATGCCACTATGAAGTAATATAAAAATAATTAATAAAAATAATAAGATAAACTATCCAACAATTTACAAAAGTTTTTTAATTTCTTTTTTTTCTTTAATTTATGGAAAAGCTCGAGCTTATAAATGGTATAGCATTAAAAAGAGGATTTTTTATGCAATCTGCAGAAATTTATAAGGGAAAAGCAGAATTTAGTGGGCTTTTTAGTTATGGCCATCTAGGAAAATTAATGAAATTAAAATTTGAGAATCTTTGGAGAAATTTTTTTTTGAAACTTCATGATAATTTTCATGAAATTGAAGGCAGCTGTATATTACCAAAAAAAGTTTTTGAGGCTTCTGGTCATTTAGAAAATTTTAATGATCCTTTGGTAGAATGTAAAAATTGTGGTTTTAGGTTCAGGGCAGATCATTTTATAGAAGATGAACTTGGAATTAATGTTACATCTTTATCTCTAGAAGAAATGACAAGAATAATAAAACAAAATAAATTAAAATGTCCAAAATGTAATAGCCAAAATTTAAGTGATGTTGAATTTTTTAATATGATGTTTCCTTTAAGTTTGGGTGTGTTAAGTAAAGAAATAAATGCATATTTAACTCCTGAAACTGCTCAACAAGCATATTTAGCTTTTAAGAGACAATTTGAAGCTTTAAGAAGAAAATTACCTTTAGGATTGGCAGTAATAGGAAAAGTTTTTAGAAATGAAATAAGCCCTAGACAAAGTTTTTTTAGGCTTAGAGAATTTACACAAGCAGAGCTTCAAATTTTTATTGCTCCTGAGATGCTTGATGAAGATATTTTAGGAATTTGGAATGAAATAAAAGATAAAGATATAATTGTTAAAAGAGTTAATGATAAAGAAGCAAAAAAATATAAATTAAAAGAATTGGCAAATGATTATAAAAAACTTTATTTGAGTTTTATGTATAAAATTCAAGAATTTTATTTAGATAAATTGAAAATACCTATCGAGAAATTTAGATTTAGGGAACTTAGTGAGGAAGAAAGAGCATTTTATAATAAAGCACATTTTGATATAGAATTATTTATAGAAACTTTGAATGGTTTTAAAGAAGTTGCAGGTCTACATTATAGAAGCGATTATGATTTAAGTAGACATCAAAAATTTAGTAAAGAAAAATTAGAGGTTCTTTGGAATAATAAAAAAATAATACCACATGTAATTGAACTTAGTTTTGGAGTTGATAGAAATATTTATGCTTTTTTAGATATATTTTTTAAAAAAGAAAAAGAGAGAAATTTATTTTCTTTTCCTTTAGCAATAGCACCAATTGATATTGCTGTATTTCCTTTAGTTAATAGAGATGGTTTAAATGAAAAAGCAAAAGAAGTTTATAATATGCTAAAATATT
The DNA here is from genome assembly GCA_038817835.1 of Candidatus Pacearchaeota archaeon. Lineage (GTDB taxonomy): Archaea > Nanobdellota > Nanobdellia > Pacearchaeales > JAPDKA01 > JAWAZI01. Next base: position 24,880 of record JAWAZI010000003.1, read on the forward strand.
GGTTTAAATGTTATTATGATGAAGCTGATAGCATTGGTAGACGCTATAGAAGACAAGATGAGATAGGAACTCCATTTTGCATAACAATAGATTATGAAACTTTAGAGGATAATACTGTCACTATAAGAGATCGTGATAGCATGAAACAAGAAAGAATAAAAATTGAAAATTTAATAAACTTTTTTTGTGAAAAATTTTCATTTTGATACGGGCCTGTAGTTCAACGGTAGAACGCTCGCTTGGCTAGCGAGAGGTTCCGGGTTCGAATCCCGGCAGGTCCATATTTTTAAGCAAAAAAAATTTAAAAGCAGAAAATTTTTGATAAAAATTATTATTTTATTCAACTAATATTTTGAATTTGTGAATGTTTAGTTTTAATTTTTGCAAGAATTACTAGTATAAGTGTAGCAATTATTGTAACTACTAATGCTGATAAAAATTTAAAAGTTATTTGAGTAGTTTGTGGCAAATTTTTTAATATATTATTTATTAATTCTGATATTGGTTCTCTCCAAAATAATGCAACTAAAAAACCAAAAGCAGAAGTTACAGCAATTATAATTTGATTTTCAAATTCTTCTCTAAATTCATGTGCAGAATGTAATGTTTTTTTAAAAATATTTTTTAATGCTTTTTCAATTTGTTTTTCAATTTCTTTATTATTTTTTTTGATCATATTTTTTTATTTTAGATTTATTTAAAAATTTTTTTGTAGAAAATAATATTTTTAAATATTATAAAAATTAAAATAATTAATGATACAAAGAACACTTGTTTTATTGAAGCCAGATGCTATAAGAAGAGGATTAGTCGGAAAAATAATACAACGCTTTGAAGATGCAGGTTTAAAAATAGTAGCTATGAAAATGCAATGGATAGATAAAGAACATGCAGATAAACATTATGAAGATTTGGGAAAAAGGAAAGGAGAAAAAATAAAACAAAGAATGATAGACTTTTTAACTTCTGGCCCTGTAATTGCCATGGTTTTGGAAGGAATTGAGGCTGTTGAAGTAGTAAGAAAAATAGTAGGCGGTACTGAACCGAAAACAGCATTACCAGGAACTATAAGGGGAGATTTTGCACATTTAAGTATAGAATATGCCAATAAAAAAGGAAAAGCTGTTCCAAATTTAATTCATGCTTCAGATAGTTTAGAGAATGCAGAGAAAGAAATAAAATTATGGTTTAATAGGAAAGAGATTCATAGCTATAAAACAGTTTATGAAGAATTCGTTTTTTAATTAATCAATAGAAAAATATTTTTTATTCTTTCCTTCAATTTTCCAAAATTCAAGACGTGCTCCTGCATCGAGCCAGGCATGAGCATAATAAATTGCTGCAATAGCTCTTATGTAATCTTTATTTTTTAAAAAATATAAAGAATCATCTAAATAAGTTTGAGCCATTTCTAGAAATTCTTTAGCTTTATTAATTTTTATTTTATTTTTTGTTAAATTTTTCTTTGCTATTTCTAATGCTTTATTACTAAAATTGTATTCTTTCTTTATATAAGAAATTAAATTTTTAATTTTAATCATTAAACATTAATCTTTTGAATTTAAAAATTTTAATATAAATAATATTAATTTAATAATGGAAAAGATAGCAGTAGCTATATTATTAAGTTTATTACCAATAAGCGAGTTAAGAGGTGGTTTAATTTATGCAATTGTAAATGGCATTAATCCAATTTTTGCTTTTTTTATTTGTGTTATAGCTAATATGCTAGTGGCTCCAGCTTTATTTTTATTTTTATCAACTTTACATAATTTTCTTTATAAAATAAAAATTTATAGAAAATTTTTTGATGCATATATAAAAACACTAAACAAAAAAGTTGAAATTTATGAAAGAAAACATAGGTTGTTAGGTTATTTTGCGTTAACTTTATTTACAGCAATACCTTTACCATTTACTGGAGCATGGACGAGTAGCTTTATAGCATGGATTTTAGGATTAAATAAAAAGAAAAGTATTATTGCTATAAATTTAGGAGTTATAATTGCTGGTATTATTGTTTTACTTTTTATTTTAGGTATTTTTAATTTCTTAAATTTTTTAATTAAAGCTAAATAAAAAATCCTTATTAATAAAAAATTTTTAAAATATTTTTATTGTAAAATTTTATGAAAAAGAAAGATCCTGTTGCCGTATCTGATCCAAAACCAGTTAAAAAAGGATCAAAAACTTATGAAAACTTATTGAAAGCTTTTGCTGGGGAGTCAATGGCAAGAAACAAATATACTTATTTTGCCAAAATTGCTAGAGAACAAGGATTACATCATATTGCTGCAATTTTTGAAGAAACTGCAAATCACGAAGCAGAGCATGCAAAAATGATTTGGAAACTTTTAGGAGAATGGTCTGATACAAAAGAAAATCTAAAAAAAGCAATAGAAGGAGAGAATTACGAGCATACTAAGATGTATCCTGAATTTAAGAAAGTAGCAGAAGAAGAAGGATTTAAAGATGCAGCAAAATTTTTTACTGAAGTTGCTGAGGTTGAGGAACAGCATGAGAAAAGATTTGAAAAATTATTGGAAGAATTAGAAAAGAATTTTTTTAAAAGAGATGTTGAAGTTATGTGGGTTTGTAGAAATTGTGGTTATGTACATATTGGCAAAGAAGCTCCAAAAGAGTGCCCTAATTGCAGACATCCACAAAGTTATTTTGAGGTTAGATGTGAATACTAAAATGACTCAAAAAAAACAAATTTACAAATGTAATATTTGTGGGAATATTGTTGAAGTTTTACATGAAGGAGTAGGAAAGTTAGTTTGTTGTGGACAACCTATGGAATTAATCGTTGAAAAAACAGACGAGATAGGGAAAGAGAAACACCTTCCTTTAATTGAAAAGACAGAAAAAGGAGTAAAGGTGAAAGTTGGTTCTGTTGCCCATCCGATGGAAGAAAATCATTATATAGAGTGGATTGAAGTAGTAATTGATGGAAAAAGTTACCGTCAGTTTTTGAAACCAGGTCAAAAGCCAGAAGCAGAATTTTGTGTAGAAGGAAAGGTGGAATATGTTGGAGAATATTGTAACCTTCACGGTCTTTGGAAAGTAGCTAAATAAAAAATTATTAAGAAATTGAAAAAGATATTAATTTAAAAACTTATTGAAAATATTTACTATTACGAATAAATGTAAATACTAGGAATGCAAGAAGAAATATCAAAAAAAAGAAAACTTGCAATTTTTCAATTAAGAAAAATAGAAAATATTCTCAAGAGAGAAGGAAAAGATAATATTAAACTTGCTGCAGAATGGAAAAAACCATGGCAAGTACTTATTGCAACTATTTTATCTGCTCAGAGTAGAGATGAAAAAACTATAGAAATTGCTAAAAAACTTTTTTCTAGATATAAATCATTAAGAGCTTTAGCAAATGCTAAAATAAAAGATGTAGAGAAAATAATAAGAGAAATTAATTTTTATAAAACAAAAACTAGAAATATTGTTAAAACTGCTAGAATAATTGTTAAAAAATATAGAGGAAAAATTCCATCAGAAAGAGAAAAACTTATGGAATTGCCAGGAGTTGGAAGAAAAGTTGCAAATGTTTATCTTGTTCAAGTACATAAAGCTAATGCTATAGGTGTTGATACCCATGTTGCTTTTTTGTCTAGAGTTTTAGGATGGACAAAAAATAAGAGGCCAGAAAAAATAGAGAAAGATTTAGAAGCTTTATTCCCGAAAAAATATTGGAATTCTATTAATTATATTCTTGTTAGATTCGGTAGAACTTATAAAACTAGAAAAATGCAAATAGAAAAATTAAAAAATGAAGGAATAATAAATTAAAATGGAATGCATATTTTGTAAAATTATTAATAAACAAATTCCTTCAGATATAATTTATGAGGATAAAGATGTTATATGTTTTCTTGATATAAATCCAATTGCAAGAGGTCATGCTTTATTATTACCAAAAAAACATTTTAATCATTTGCTAGAAGTTGATAAAAAAACTTTAGGAATTCTTCTAAAAAAAATTAAATTTGTTGCAGAAAATTTAATAAAAGCAACAGAAAGTGAAGGTTTTAATTTATTATTAAATAATAGAAAAGCTGCAGGACAAGTTATAGATCATATACATTTTCATATTATTCCAAGGAAAGAAAATGATGGAGTAAAGCTAGACTGGAGTAGTAAATATATTTATAAAGATAATGAAAAAAAACAAATAATTAAAAAATTTAAAGAATTAATAAAAATTTAGGATTTTTTAAAATATAAAGCAATTATAGTCAAAATTATTGCTATTAAAAAGCATGGAAAAATAAAAAATAATTTATAAGAAAATAATGTTTTTATTATTGGAGTTATATTATTCCTATTTGGGATAAAGATAAATAATAATAAACCAATAAGGCTCAATAAATTTATAATGATTAAAATATTAGCAACTTTTTTATTAATTTTTTTGAAAATTATATAAATATTTGTTAATAGACAAGGAATTCCAAATAAAATCCATGCTAATGTTATAAAATTTTTATATTTTATTATTAAAATAATGAGATAATATAAAATAAAAATTAAAGAAAAAAAATTTATTATACTAAAAAAATTAATCCTTTTTCTTTCATATTTTTCTTTTTTTTCTTTTTCAGTCAATTTTTTTTCAATTATTTCTTTTTTTTCTCTTTTATATTTTGGAACTTCTATTTCTTTAATTTTAATTTCTTTATAGCTAGTTTGTTTTAAAATTTCATTAGCAATCTCAAAAACTTTTTCTTTATCATAACCAGCATTAATTAAACTTATAACAGCTTGTTCAATACTCTCTCCCCTTTCAATAGCATGCAGTATTGCTAACTTTATTTGTTCTTTTTCCATTAATTTTTTAATTTTTTCTTTATATTTAATTTTTTTCTTAATAGTTAAGTAATTTTTGCCAGTTTTTTAATTAAAATTTTATTCTATTTTTATACTAAGCCAAGTACAACTATAATGCCAAGTATTAGCATTATTATTCCAGTAATTAAATGTAAAAGTCTTATGTTTCGTTCTTTCCATTCACTAATGCTTTCAATGCTTGCAAAGCCGAAATACATGAGCATAGTTATAATTAATAAAGGTAAAACAAAGAAAATATTATAAAGGAGCAAAATTGGAATTGCTGTGAGCATAGTTGTTTTTTCTGCAAGTAAGCCAAGAATAAATATATATGGCCCACCTGTGCAAGGCAACTCAAAAAAGCAAACAATAAAGCCCATAACAAATGCTCCTAGCGGTGAAGTTACTGCATTTAACATTGCTTTTAACTTTGGCCTCCAACGTCTTGGTATTTCCATTACAAAACCGCCTCCACCATACCAAAAATAATCTTTGATATTTGCAAGGCCTATAATAATTGCAAGAAAGCCAATAATTTTATAAAACCAATAAGATAATCCTGAAAACTTTAAAGCAGAGAACAGACCTAAACCAAAAAGAAAATAAACTATATAAATTGAAACAGTGAATGCAAGTCCTGCCTTTAAAGCTTTTCTCTTATCTCCTGAAGCTAGTAATGCAGCTAAAAGTATTAACAATACAGCAATTGCACAAGGATTGATTGAATCAGCAAGAGCTGCACCAATCACTGTAACAATAGAAAGAACTCCTAGTTTTTCTGAAGGAGAAGCTATATCCTCTAAACCACTTGTTGCTTGTATTTTTTCTAGGCTTGGGCATTCTGCTTGAGCATTAGCTATAATTGCTGCTTCTAAATTTTCTAAAATTGGTTTATCGCCGATAAAATAGCTGTTTGCAATAAAAACTGCAGGAACGCCTCGAGCATTATTAGAAACATTAAAAGCATCAAAATAAGCATTAAGCAATAATAGATTTGATCTATTATTATAAATTTCAAATTTATGGACAGATAAATTATATTTTTCTTTTAAATTTTCAATAAATGGTTCAACTCTTGCACAATGGGGACATCCTTCTCCATAAAAGAAATATATGCATGTAGCATTGGCATTGGCTTGCCCATATGCTAGCTGAACTAAAAAAACAGAAAGCAATAAAGCAAGAAAGCCAAAAGCCAAAGATAATTTTAAAGCAAATTTTTTCATTTTATTTTTTATTTCAGTTTAAGATTTTAAAATTTTAAAATTTTTTGTTATTTTAATTTTTTGTTAAAAAAACTTTTAAATTTCTTTCCTTTATTTTTTTCATGCCTTACAATTTTAAAGAAGTTGAGCAGGAATATAGCAAAATATTTGCAAAAATTTTTAAAGCAAAAATTAAATCAAAAAAACCAAAATTTTATTGTTTAGAAATGTTTCCTTATCCTACAGGCAGACTTCATATGGGGCATGTGAGGAATTATACTATAGGAGATGCTGTTGCTAGAATGAAAAGAATGCAGGGATATAATGTTTTATATCCTATGGGTTATGATAGTTTTGGTTTACCAGCAGAGAATGCTGCAATAAAACATAAAATAAAACCAAATGAATGGACAGAGAAATGTATAAAAGATATGAAAGAGCAGCAAATTGCTATGGGTAATAGTTATGAATGGGATAGAGAAATTGCAACTCATAAACCAGAATATTATAAATGGAATCAATTTTTCTTTATCAAATTTTTTGAGAAAGGATTAATTTATAAAAAATTAGCTCCAGTTAATTGGTGTCCTAAATGTAATACAGTTTTAGCTAATGAACAAGTTCATAATGGAAGATGTTGGAGACATGAAGATACAAAAGTAGAAATTAAATTACTTAATCAATGGTTTTTGAAAATTACAGACTATGCCGATGAATTACTTAAAGATTTAGAAAAATTAGATTGGCCAGAAAGAATTAAAGAGATGCAAAGAAATTGGATAGGAAAAAATGAAGGAACTTTAGTTAAATTTAAACTTGAAAAAAATGTTAATAATATAAATGAAATAGAAGTATTTACAACAAGAGTAGATACAATTTTTGGAGTAAGTTTTATTGCTATTGCTCCAGAACATCCTTTAACTTTAGAATTTGTAAAAGGCAAAGGAGAAAAAGAAAAAGAAGTAAAAGAATTCATTAGTAAAGTATTAATTCAAGAAAGATTTGAAAGATCGAGCAAGGAAAAAGAAGGAATATTTTTAGATAATTATGCAATTCATCCTTTTACTAATGAAAAAATACCAATCTTTACTGCAAATTTTGTTTTACCAGATTATGGAACTGGAATAGTTATGGGAGTTCCTGCTCATGACGTTAGAGATTATGAATTTGCTAAAAAATATAAATTGCCAATAAAAGTTGTGATTAAAGCTGATAAAACAAATAATAGTGAAGTTTATGAAGGCTATGGAATTTTGATAAATTCAGGAGAATTTAATGGTTTAACTTCTCAACAAGCTATAGAAGAAATAACAAAAAAATTAAAAGAAAAAGGATTAGGAGATAAAAGTATTCAATTTAAAATTAGAGATTGGCTTATATCTAGACAACGTTATTGGGGTACACCAATACCAATAATTTATTGTGAAAATTGTGGAATTGTTACAGAAAAAATAGAGAATTTACCAGTATTATTGCCAGATCCAAATAAAGTTAAATTTGGAGAAGGAAATCCTTTAGAAACTGTAAAAACCTGGCTGGAAACAAAATGTCCAAAATGTAATAAAAAAGCAAGAAGAGATAGTGATACTCTAGATACATTTTTTGATTCTAGTTGGTATTTCCTAAGATTTATTGATCCGAAAAATGATAAGGAACCATTTAATAAAAATAAAATTAAATTATTTATGCCTGTTGATTTTTATATAGGTGGAGCAGAGCATGCTACTATGCATTTGATTTATGCTAGATTTTTTACAAAAGTTTTGAGAGATTTAAATTTTTTAGATTTTGATGAACCATTTTTAAAACTTGTTAATCAAGGAATTGTTACTTTGGGTGGAGAAGCTATGAGTAAAAGTAAGGGAAATATTGTTGATCCATTTGAGATAATTCCTAAATATGGTGCAGATGCCTTGAGATTTTTTATTTTGTTTAAGGCAATGCCTGATAAAGATCTAGAATGGAGTGATGAAGGAATAGAAAATATAAAAAAATTTCTTGATAAAATTATAGATATCTTTGAATATTGGAAAGAAAATAAAGAGAAATTAATTGAAAAATCTAAAAATAAACTTATAATAACAAGATTAAATTTATTAATAAAAGAATATACACAGCATCTTAATAATTTAGAATTTCCTTATGCTTTAATTAAGCTTATGGATTTTGTAAAACTATTAAATAAAAATAAAGAAAAAATAAGTAATAATATTTTTAGATTAGTTTTTAAAAATTTAGCTTTGATTATGAATCCTATAACTCCTTATTTAAGTGAATATTTATGGAAAGAGCTTGGATTTAGAGGCTATGCAAGTTTAGCTAAATGGCCAAATTTTAATGAGAATAAAATTAAGGCACAATATGTTATAGAAGAAGATTACATTAAAAATTTGATATCAGATATCAATGAAATAAAAAAGATAATAAAAATAGAAAAAATAAAAAAGATAAATATAATTATTGCAGATAGATGGAAATATGAAATTTTTAAATTAATAAAAGAATGCAAAAATATTAATGAAGCGATTGAGAAAATAAAAAATAGTGAATATTCAGATAAACTTGATTATATTGTTAAATTTTTACCGAAATTTATTGGGAAGATAGACATTTTAATTGATCAAAAAGAAGAAATAAATATAATTAAAGGAAATCTTGATGAGATTAAAAAAATATTTAAAGCAAAAATTAATTTGTTAAAGGAAAATAGAACAAAGGATGAAAAAGCTAAAAAAGCAATGCCATTAAAGCCATCTATAATTTTGGAATAAATTTTTTAATTTATTTTTATTTTTATTTTATGGCCCCGTAGCTCAACAGGATAGAGCACTGGCCTTCTAAGCCAGGGGTTGCGGGTTCGAGTCCCGTCGGGGCCAGTAATAAAAAATTTAAATAAAAAAAATAATAACTATATATGATTTTCAATTATCATTTTATTATAAAAGTTATTATAGCAGCTTTTTTAGGAGCATTAATAGGACTTGAAAGAAAAACAAAATTTTATGGAATAGGTATTAGAACAGCATCACTTATATCAATTTCTTCTTGTATTTTTACATTAGCTGGTATGGCATTTTTTGATGAGTCAAATATATCAAGAATTGTTCAAGGTTTAGCAGCTGGTATAGGATTTATTGGAGCAGCTGTTATTTGGCGTCAACATCAAGATCATGCATGGATTTATGGATTAACTACAGCAGTAATTGTATGGTTTTTAACTGCTATTGGAATTCTAGTAGCTTTAAGTTTTTATTTAGAAGCACTTTTAATAACAATTTTAGTATTAATAATTTTATTATTAAAAAAATTAGGAGTTGAATAATCACTAAAATCTTTAAATAATAAAAATCTTTATTTATTTAAGCGGGGGTGGCAGAGTGGCTATGCAGTCGGCTGCAGACCGACGGACGTGGGTTCGAATCCCACCCCCCGCTAATAAAAAAATTTAAATTTTTTATTTTGATATATATTTTTATGATAAGTAAAAAAACAAAAACAGAATTTTATTTTAATCAACTTAAAAGAATTGCAAAAAAAATGAATGTAAAAATTAGCAAAGATGCTTTAATAGCTTTAGCAAATCATTTAGAAACTCATACAAAATTTATTTTGAGGAGAGCATCTTTTTTTGCTAATAAAGAGAGAAGGAAAATTATAAAAGCAAAAGATATAGAACATGCAAAACAGGAAGGAATATTGCTAGAAAAAATTTAAGGAACCAATCTATCTCTATCTCTAGGAAATAAACAAGCTTCCCTTATGTTATTTAAGTTTAATATAGCCATTGTTAATCTTTCTAATCCTATACTCCATCCAGAATGTGGTGGAGCCCCATACTTGAATGAGTTTATATAAAATTCAAAATTTTTTTCATTTAATCCATTTATCTTTATTCTTTCTTTTAATAGATTTGCTATATGTATTCTTTGTCCTCCACTCGAAATTTCTAAACCATTTAGTATAGCATCAAAACCACAACTTAATTTTTCATTTTTTGGCATGATATAGAATGGTTTTAATGATATAGGCCAAGAATGTACGAATATAATACTATCTTTATATATTTCAGATAATTTTTTTTCAGCTTCATTAGTTAAATCTTCACCATAATTAATTTTTATTCCATTTTCATTTAAAATTTTTATAGTTTCATCATAGCTTATATAAATCGCTTTTGGTACTTTTATTTTTTTATTCAATATTTCTAATTCTTCCTTACAATTTTTTTTAATTTCTTTTATTATATATTTTATACAATCTTCGAGTAATTTCATAACATCAAAATCATTTGCAAAAGCAACTTCGATATCCATTTGTCTTACTTCATTTAGATGTCTTATAGTATTATGTTTTTCAGCTCTCCATACTGGTGTAGTACAAAAAACTTTTTCTAAGCTTATTGCCATTAATTGCTTGTATAGTTGGGGACTTTGAGCTAAAAAAGCTTTATTTTCGAAATATGAAACAGGAAATAACTCTGTTCCGCCTTCACTTGCAGCAGCAATAATGCTTGGTGGTTGAATTTCTATAAAATTTCTCTTAAAAAAGAAATTTCTAAAATAATTAATTATACAAGATTGAATTTTGAATATAGCCATTACATCTCTTTTTCTTACATCTAAATATCTATAATCAATTCTTTTTTGTAAATTTGTTTCAATTTTATCCTTTATTGGTATAGGTAAAATTTCAGCTTTATTTAAAATGTTTATTTCTTTTATTTCTATTTCTTTATCTTTTATACTTACTAATTCACTTTTTACATCTGCTTTTTTTATTTTTCCTTTTACAGCTAATACACTTTCTAAACTTAACTCTTTAAATTTATCAAATAATTTTTCATCTTTTATTATACCTTGAATACTTCCTGTCGAGTCTCTTAATATAATAAATTTATTTTTCTTTAAATCTCTAAAATCTAAAATCCAGCCAAAAATCTCTATATTGGAATTTTCTTTTAATTTTTTAATATCTTTTATGAAAATATTTTTCATGAAATTAAAAATAAAGAATATTTTTAAATTTTTTATTCTAAACTTCTAAGTTTTTTTCTTATTTCTTCAAGTTCTTTCATCAAACTAATTTTTTTACTTATTTTTACTTTTTCAATTTTTTCTTTTTTCTTTTTTTCTTTCTTTATTACTATTTCTTTTTCTTTTTTTACTTTTTCAATTTTTTTCTCTTCAGATTTTGGTAATGCATAATTAATTTCATCAAACCTTTTTTTTAAAATTAAAAATTTTTCATCGATTTTTTTTATTGCTATATCATCAATACGATTTGCTTCTTTTATTTCTTCAATAGAAGTTTGACATTTAATTAAACATTCCAAAATTCTATATAATAATCTCTTTAATTCTTTTTCTTCTATATTATCTATTGATATAAATAAATTCTTTTCAATAGTTTCCCTCATTGTTATTTTATTTTAGAGAATAAAGTATTTTCAATTTCACTTATTTTTCTTTTCATTTCTCCAAGTTCCTCATCTATTTTCTTAATTTCTTCTTCAAATTTAGTTCTATTTTCTTTTATTTTTGTTAACTCCATTTCCATTTCCTCAATACTTTTTCCAAGTTTTTCTACAGCTTCAAGAACTTTCTTATATTTTGTAATTTTTACAAATATTGGTCCTTTTACTTCTTCTTTTTCTATTTCACTTTCTATCTCAGATTTTAATGGTGTTATTGGTGGTAATGGTTTTATTTCTGTTATTTCTTTTTCTGTTTCTAAAGGCGTTAATTCAGATTTGCTTATGTCTTTTATTTTTATTTCTGGAATTTCAGGGATTTCCGGAATTTTTAATTCTTCTAATCCAACTTTTGGTATTTCTTCTTTTTTCTTCTTTTTTCCGAAGATAACCATTTTAATTAATAAATTTTATATTTTTAAATAGTTTTTGTATAAACTCTGTAGTTATTATAAATTTTTATATTTTGAAATAAAATTTTAAAATAAATAAAAATAAATAAATAAAAATAGAAAAATATGAAAAAGAAAGATCTTAAGAAAAAGGTTAAAGATTCTATAAGAGAAGTTATTGAGTATTATGTTGGAAATTATGGTAATAAACTTGTTGATATTCTTTATAATAAAAAAAATATTAATGAATTCCTTATAGCAGAAAAAATAAAATTGAATATTCATCAAGTGAGAAATATGCTTTATAAACTTGCAGGTAAAAATTTAATTACTTTTTCTCGAAAGCATGATAAGAAGAGTGGATGGTATATTTATTATTGGACATTGAGAGAAGAAAGAATCTTAGAAGAATTAAAGAATTTAAAATTAAAAAAAATGTATGAAATAGAAAATCAAATAAAAAGTAAACAATATTTTAATTTTTATATATGTCCAAATAAATGTGTAACAATGAAAGAAGAAACAGCATTATTACATAATTTTTTTTGTCCAGAGTGTGGTGAATTACTTTTATCAAAAGATACAAAAGAAGAAATAAAAAAATTAGAAGAAGAAAAGGAAAAAATAAAGAAATCATTAGAAAAGATTGACGAATTAATTTTAATTTATAAAAGAGAGAAATCTAAAAAATTGGAAAAAAAGAAAAAACCAAAAATAAAAAAAATAAAAAAGAAAAGAAAGAAATTAAAAGTAAAGAAAAAGAATAAAGTAAAACCAAAAAAAAGAAAAATAAAAAAATGAAAAAAAATAAAAAATTTTCTTTTACTCTTTCAATTTTAATTATAAATTTAATTTTTTATCTTATCTTTCTTGTTGCTTTTTATTTAAATAGAAATTTTATAGATTATATTGCACTAAAACCAGCAAATATAGTTAAAGGAAAATATTTATGGACTATAGTTACTAGTATGTTTGCTCATAGTCCGGCAAGTGTTTTTCATATTTTTGCTAATATGATCAGTTTAATTTTTATTGGTAGTTTTCTCGAGAGAATAATTGGTAGAAAAAGATTTATTTTTATTTATTTAATTTCAGGTATTATAGCCAATTTATTTTTTATTTTGTTTTCTTTAATTTTTAAAAATGAATTTAATGCTTATGCATTAGGTGCAAGTGGTGCTATATTTGGTTTGATAGGAGTTGTTATACTTTTGACACCAAAACTAAAAGTTTTTGTTTTTCCTATACCTTTTCCTTTACCAATATGGATTGCTAGTTTAATAGCTTTATTTGGTTTATGGATAATAAGCATAATTGCAGGTTTACCTATAGGAAATACTGCACATTTAGGGGGCTTTATAACAGGAATTTTTTATGGTTTATATTTGAGAATGAAATATAAAAGAAAAGTTGCTTTATTAAATAAATATCTTGGAGTAAAATAATTAAATCTTTATTGTCATAAATTCTTCAACTAAAACTTTTTTTAATACATTTAAAAATTCTTCTTCTTGTGAAAATTTTATTAAAGCTCCTGCAGCATTTTCATGTCCACCATATTCAAAATCAAGATTGCTTTTTTTCTTTATTTTTTCTAATATCTTTGTTACATTTCTTGTTTTACTTCTTAAAGAAACTTTTATGCAGTCCTCTCTATAAGCTAAAGCTATTATAATAAAATCATTAAAATCTAAAGAATTTATAAACATACTTGCTATAGTACCTATCAATTCAGGATTTACTTTATCTTTTAAATTAACTATTAAAAAATTTTCATCTTTTATTTTTTTTATTTCTTTTTCAAAATATTTAATACCTTTAATTATTTCGTATCTATATTTTATGTATATTTCATCTGCAATCTCTTTTGATTTTCTTTTTCCTAGTAAAAAACTTAAAGCTATATATCCTTTATTTAAACTTCCACAGGCATTAATTAAAGTAGCAATCTCTCTAGCATCTTCTATTTTTTCAAAAATATTTATCAAATATACATTTCCTAAAATATCAATATCCCTATTGTCCATTATTCTTAAAGTAGCAATTGCTGTAATAAGCTTAGAAATTTCATCATTACTTAAATCATTTAAACTTCTAATTTTTCCATTTATTTTTGTTTCTATTTTTAATTGTTCTAGAAAATTGAAAACATTTTTTATTTTTCCAGTTATTCCTGGAATATATATATTGCTATATTCTAATGCTTTATATAATGGTCTAGTATAAGAAAAAACTTTTAAACCTTTTTTGATTATGAAACTATTTTCACTTTCTTTCAAAAATAAATTACTTAATTTGCTTAGATTTTTGTCTAAATTATCTCCTATCAATCCAAGTAAAGCGATTTTTTGAAATTGTTGTTTTTTTTCTTTATCAAATTCTCTTAAATTTGAAACAAAAAAATATGTTAATATACTCGCACTTGTTTGATAATCATCATTAAATAATCTATAATTTATTAAATTTATATTATCTTTTTTTACTTCTCCTTCAATATAGTGATGATCTATAATAAAAATTGGAGTTTCAAATTCATCGAATAAATTTAAAAAATTTGATCCAAAATCTAAAAAGAAAATTGCTGAAAAATTTTTACTTTCTTTTTTTATATTTTCAATTTCTTCAGCTTTTAAATTTTTTAAAATTCTTACAAAAAATTTTTTATCTAAACTTAAAAAAACTTTTGCTATAATTGCAGCAGAACAAATTCCATCAGTATCATTATGGCAATAGATTGCTATTAATTTTTTATTTTCAATTTGATTAAACTTTTTTGCTATATCTTTTATATATTCTAAAATTTCCATAAAATTTATTTCTGAAAATATTTTTAAAAATTATTGTAGAAAATTATAATTAATCATTAATAATTTGGAACAAAATTTTTATCTAATATACCTTTTCTTTTATAATAATTTGTTAATATTCTTATTCTTGCTTCTAATATTTGCATAGCTCTTTTTGCTACATAATCATGTTTATTTTTTTCAAAATGTTTTTTTAAATTTTTCATTTTTTTAATTAAATTTTCTAAATCAGATGGAAAATATTGAATATTATTCTCTCTTAAAATTTTTACCACTTTCTTATTTATTATTTCCTTCAATTTTTTATTATATTTTTCTTTTATTATTTTCCCTATTTCATCAGATTTGTATCCTTGTTTATAAAGTTCAATAACTTCTTTTTCTATATTTTCTTTCTTTATCTTTTCTTTATTTTTACTTTTTTTATTTTTCATTATTGTTTATCAAATAAAATTTTATAAATTTTTAGTAGCCCCGCCCGGATTCGAACCGGGGTCACAGGCTCCAAAGGCCTGTATGCTTGACCGCTACACCACGGGGCTATATTGTTGGGCTATATTATTATATAAAAAATTAAACTTAAAAAAATATCGGAGATAATTTAATTTGCTATAGATTTTTTCCTTTATACCTTCTTCTTAATTCAACTTTTTTTAATTGTTCTTTTATTTTTTCATTTTGTTCAACAAAATTAAAATAAGAATTTAATATTAATTTGCTTATTTCTTCATAAATTGAAAAATGTTTACTTTTTAATGCTTGTAAAAGTAAATATATATCTACAGCTTTATCTTCTATTCTATTACTATGGAATGCTAAACCAAAATCTATAAAGAATACTTTATCATTATTGAGAATCATATTACTTGTTGTTAAATCCCCATGAATTATATTTGCATTATGTAATTTTGCAATAGCTTTTCCTATTTTTTCAGCAACATTTTTTATTTCATCTTTTTTTAATT
Organism: Candidatus Pacearchaeota archaeon; assembly: GCA_038817835.1. Classification (GTDB taxonomy): domain Archaea; phylum Nanobdellota; class Nanobdellia; order Pacearchaeales; family JAPDKA01; genus JAWAZI01. The sequence goes on from JAWAZI010000003.1 coordinate 40,564, forward strand.
TTTCAAACCAATCACTAAGTTTTTTACCTTCAATAAAATCCATAACTATTATAGCTTTTTTTTCATCAACTTTATGAACTTTTGGAACATCGATTAAATAAGATGCTTTCTCTAATATTCTTGCTTCTCTCCTTGTTCTATATTTTCTTAAATTAAAATCTAAAATTCTATTTCTATAATCTTTTTTAATTCTTTTTTTTATTAATTTATTATTTTTTTTGTATAATACTGCTTCAGCACCAATTGCTATAATTTTCATCTTATTATTACAATTTTATTTTTTCCCAATTTTTTTGCTTTATATAATGCTTTATCAGCTTTTTCTAAAGCTTCATTTATATTCCCTTTAAATTCAGATATACCAATACTTACTGAAACTTTTTCATAACCTTGAGGCAAATTTTTTCTTACAGGTTTTATTTCTATATTGTTTATTATTTCTCTTATTCTTTTTGCTACATTTAATGCTTTAGCTGCATTTGTTTCTGGTAAAACAATTAAAAATTCTTCACCTCCAAATCTAACTGCAAAATCTTCTTTCCTTATATTTTTTATTATTACTCCTGTAACAGTTTTTAGTGCTTCATCTCCTTGAAGATGGCCAAATTTATCATTATATTTTTTAAAATCATCAATATCAATTAACATAATAGAAAAAGTTTTTTTATGTCTAATTGCTCTTGAAACTTCTTTTCCTAATATATCATTTAACAAAGATTTATTCCATAAACCAGTTAAAACATCATGAGTAGCATAAAAATATAATTGTTCAAATAATTTTGATAAAAATTTTTCTTTATGTTTTTGTTCTAATTTTTTAATTTCTTTTTTAATTTTTTTTATATCAATTGGCATAATAAAATTTATATTCTAAAATTAAAAAATTTTTATATGGATAAAAAAATTTTATTAGAGAATTTGCAAAAAAATTGGGAAAAGTATTGGAAAGTAGATCTTTTTAATGATGGATGGATAAGACAAAGATGTAAGAAATGTGGGAAATATTTTTGGGCAAAAGAAAGACAAGATTATTGTAATGATTCTAGTTGTGTTGGTTATAGATTCATTGATGAAAATTATAGTAATCTTAAAGCTATAGATTATATTGAAACTTGGGAAAAAATAAAAAATTTTTTTATTAAGAAAGGACATAAAGCATTAAAGAGTTATCCAATAGTCTGTAGATGGTTTCCAGGTTTATATTTTACTATAGCCTCTATAGTTGCTTTTCAAAGAAAAACAAATGGAAAAACAGTATTCAATTTTCCTGCAAATCCTTTAATAATCCCACAATTTTGTTTAAGATTTAATGATATTGAGAAAGTTGGTTTTTCTGGAAGACATGCAACAGCTTTTGTTATGGTTGGTCAACATAGTTTATATAATGGAAAAAAGGGATACTGGAAAGATGAAGCAATAAATTTAGATTATGAATTATTAACTAAAGTTTTTAAAATTAGGCCAGATGCTATAACATTTATTGAAGATGTCTGGATTGGAGAAGGAGCTTTTGGCTATAGCCTAGAATATTTTGTTTATGGTTTAGAGCTAGGGAATTGTGTATTTACAGAATTTTTGGGAAATATTGATAATTACCAATTAATGAAGGAAAAAGTAATAGATATGGGTGCAGGATTAGAAAGATTTAGTTGGATAATAAATAAAACTTTAACCCAATATGATTCTGTTTACAAGAAACAACTTAAATTTTTGAGCAATTATTATGATTATGATGAAGATCTTGTTAAAAAATTTATAAAAAATATTTCTCTTGTAGATTTTGATAAATTTTTAATACATGAAACCATTGATAAAATTTTAGATAAAATAAAAATAAATAGAGAAATTTATAATAAAAAAATTCTTCCAAGAATATCTGCTTATATTATTTGTGATCATTTGAGGACTTTAGTTTTAGCTTTAAGTGATTATGCAATTCCAAGTAATGTTGGTGGTGGATATAATTTAAGAACAATTTTGAGAAGAATTTTAAATTATAAATCAAACCTAGATGATTTTGATATATTTAAATTAGTTAAATATGAAATTTCTACAATAAAAAAATTTAAAAAAATTCCAAAAGATATTATCACTTTTTTTGCTGAAATATTTGAAAGAGAAAAAAATAAATTTGAAGAAAACAAAGAAAAAGCAGAAGCAATTACAAAAAAAATTATTCTTGAAATTAAAGAAAAAAATCAAAAAATTATAGATGCAGAAAAATTACTTCTGTTGTATCAGAGTTATGGTATATATCCAGAAAGTATAGAAAAAATAGCAGATAAAGAAGGATTAATTTTAGAAATAGAGAAATTTAGGGAGATATTAGAAAAATTAAAAAAAAGAAGTAAAGAAATAAAAGAGAAATGGCAAGAAGAAATTGATAATTTAATTGAAAAAAATGAAATTACCTCTACAAATCTTTTATATTATGATAATCCCCTATTACTTGAAACAAATTCAAGAGTTATTAAACAATTTAGTTATGACGGAAAATTTTGTCTGATTACAGAGTCAACTATATTCTATCCTGAAGGTGGAGGTCAAGTTGCTGATAGTGGATTTATTAATGATGCAAAAGTTTTAGATGTTAAAAAATATAAAGGAATTGTAGTTCATTTTTTAGATAGGCCTATAAAAACTAATGATGTCTATCTTAAAGTTGATGGAGAAAGAAGAATGCAAATTAGACAACATCATACATCATTACATATTTTAAATTATGCTGCAAGAAAAATTTTAGGAAACCATATATGGCAAGCTGGAAGTTACGTTGATGATAACTATGCAACTTTAGATGTTTCTCATTACAAAAAACCAAATTTAGAAGAAATTGAAGAGATTGAAAAATTAGTTAATGATATTATAAAGAAAAATATTGATATAAAATTTGAATGGTTAAAGAGAGAAAAAGCAGAAAAAAAATATGGTTTTAGAATTTATCAAGGTGGGGCAATTCCTAGTGAAAATTTAAGAATTGTTAATATAGGGGATTTTGAAATTGAAGCTTGTGGAGGATTACATTTAACAAATACTTCTCAAGCAGAAATTTTTAAGATTATTAATGTAGAAAAAATATCTGATGGTGTTATAAGATTTAAAATTGTTGCTGGTAAAAAAGCAAAATCGATAGAAGATGAAAAAGAAATAGTTGATGAATTAGTAAAAATTTTAAATGTTACTAGAGAGGAAGTTATTGACGCAGTTGAAACTGTTTTTAATAGATGGAAAAAATTGAGAAAAGCATTAAGAAAATCAAAAAAACCTTTTGAGCTAGAATTTTGGCAAGAATTTATAAAAAAATATAAATTTAAAAAAATTCCTTTAGAAGATAGAAAAATTGTTGAGAAACTATTAAATTTTTTAAATATACAAAAAAATTATCTCATTGTAAATGTTAAAAAATTTGTTGAGCAGCATGACGAAATTATAAAAGAATTAAAAAAATTGAACGAAAATTAAATTTTTATTTTGTGTAAATTTTATAAAGAAAAAATTTTAAAATAATTTAATGAAAAAAAATAAAGCACAATTTTTTATTATTGCAGCAATTTTTGGAGTTATAGTAATATTTAGTTTTTTTGGTTTAGTTGTTTATAAAAAAATATCCCAACCTGAAAAAATTTATGATCTTGGAAAAAATTTTAAGTTTGAAGTTATAGAAACAATTGCAAAAGGGAAAATAAAAGTTTTTGGTGGAAATGAAGATATTTTGATTAATTATTTAGATAATATAACTCATGAGTATCTTAAATATTCATTGACAGAAGATCCAAATGTAGAAATAATTTATATTTATGGAAATAAATCAAATATAGTTGTATATAATTTTGGAAATGAAGAATTATATGTATTAAATGATTCTCAAGAAGTTAGAGTTGAAGGTGGAAGGAAAAATATAAGTAATACGCTAAGCTTAGTAGAAATAAAAAGAACTGTTATTCAAGAAGCAGAAAGTTACTATGGGTCATTAGATAATATAAGAAAATTTTTTTATGATATGGATAAAATAATAATAAATATTTCAAATAAAATTTATACATTTGAAATAGGCAATGAGGATAATTTTTATATTATATTAAAAACAAAAAGACAAAACGAGACTTTTATGGCTTTTGAAAAATGAAAGCTATAAGTGAACTATTAAGTTATGTTTTGCTTATTTTAATTTCTTTAAGTTTAGCTTTAACAGTTTATAGTTTTCTTCAATATAAAGCAAGAATCCCTGAAAAAGTAGAATGTCCTCAAGGAGTTAGCGTTTATGTTGTTAATTATACTTGTAATAATATAGTTGAATTTTATTTAAAAAATAGTGGGTTTTGGAATATATCTGGAATAAATATTAAAGTTTATGGAGAGTTAAATAATCTTTGCAATTTTACAGAAACTTTTGAAAATTTGACCCCAGGTGAAGTAAAAAATTTTTCTATTGGTTGTAGTAATCCGAAGAAATTAGAAATTTTACCTTTTATAAACTCAACAAAAAATAAAAAAATTTATTGCAGTAATGCTATAATAAGATTGGATATTTGCTAAAATAATTTTTTTTGATTTTCTTCTATAATTGGTTTTCCATAAACACCATCATAACCAGGATCAACTTTTATTTTTCCTTCTCTATTTTTTATTATTAATTCTGCAATTTTATCTTTTACAATTTTTTTTAATTTACTATATTCTACTTTCATTAAAACATTAAATTCATTATCAAATTCTTTTATTAATTTATTATAAATTTCGCTAACTTTTTTATTATTTAGACTTTTTCCATAGAAATTTGCAATAAGTTCAGTTAGTGGCAATAATTTAAAAAAAGGTTTTGCATTATCTGGCTTAAAATTTTTTGGTTTATCTGATATTTCATTAACTCTATGCTCTACACCTATTGTTAATTTTTTTCCACATTTTGGGCATATATTATTTAGCTTAATTGCTTCTTCAGGAGAAAGTTTTATATTGCAATTTCTATGACCATCCCAATGATATTTTCCATATGCAGGATCAACCTCTATTGTAGCTTTAATTTTATTTTTTCCATCTTTATTTTTTATTGCATCATAAATTGCGTTATAATCTAATTTATTTAGCTCAAATATTGTTGCTTCTCTACCTAAACGCCAGGGCCAATAACTATGACTGTCAGAGAAACTTACTATATTTATTTTTCTTATTTCTTCTATTCTCCATAACATATCTGGAGAAGCACTTAAGCCTGATTCTACAGCATAAATAAATTTTGTTTTATCCTCAAAAGCTTCACTTAGTTTATTAAATCCTGATTTACTTCCAAATATTCCATACCAAGGAGTCATACAATGTGCAGGAATAATAATAATCTTTTTATCTATTTCTAACATTAAATCTAAAAATTCTACACAACTTAATTGTAATGTTGGTCTCGCATCTTTACTTAAATCTGTAAATTTACTTAATTTCTCATTTATTTGGTCTGCACATTCCAAATTTGGAGAAAATAATATTAAATGAACTTTTCTTTCTTTATCCTTTAAATATGATAAATTTATCTCTGTTGTTAACAAAAAAGCTAAATTATTTCTATATAATATTCCATCTTCCTCAACTAATTTTTTCTTTATTTCTTTAAACCATAAAGGATGAGTAAAATCACTTGTTGTTAATAAATTGAGTCCTTTTATTTTAGCATATTTTTCTATATTCTCCAAATTCATATCTTTACTTGTTGCTTTACTATATTTACTATGAAAATGTAAATCAGCAATAATTTCCATTTAATTTTTTTATTTTATTTTTTAAAAATATTTTTAAACTATTAAATATAAAGATAGTATGCTTGAGAAAAGCATAAGAGAATTTAAAAGTTATAATAATAAGCAAAATCTAGATGAAATAATTAATAATTGTAAGAGGGATGATATTAAAGAAAAATATGCAGAAATAAAAAAACAATTTTTATTTTTTCCTGGAGAAAAAGAATTTTTGAAATTTTTAAAAATAACTCCAGAATTTTTTGCTGTAGAAGTTAATGGAAGTTCTGTAAAGAATTTTTATTATGTTACTAATGCTAAATTTTATAAAAAATCGTTTAAGATAATAAATGGATATGATATTATAAATGAAGCAAATATAAGTGGAAAATTTCCTATAGATAAGTTTTATTTCATAATAAATAAAAAAATTTAAAATAAATATTAATTTTTTTAATTATGAAAGAAAAAAGCTTAAGGCTTATAGGTTTTGATTCTATTGGTGAGGAAGAAATTGATATAGCTAAAAAACTAGTTTCTCATTATTTAAATAGAATAAACAATATTATAGATTATGACGAGTTAAAAGTTAATTTGAAATTACACGAAAGGAGAAATTTATTTATTCATGAAATTAGAGCAGAATTATTTACTGGGAGCAAAGTATTAGTAGCAACAAGCGAAAATAAAAATTTATTTTCAGCATTAGCTGATTGTTTTGAAGCTTTACTTGTTGAGATAGATAAAAATTTTAAAAAAAAGAAAAGAAGTTAAAATGAAGAGATTAAGAAAAAATATAAGGGAAAGAGGTAAAACAAGGCTTAGTGAATACTTTAAAGAATTGAAGGAGGGAGATAGAGTTGCAATTGTTCCTGCATTAGAGTTTCCGATGAATTTTCATAAACGTTATAGAGGTTTAGTCGGCAATATTATTGGCAAGAGAGGAAGATGCTATATTGTTGAAGTTAAAAAAAATAATAAGAAAAAATTAATAATAACATATCCGATACATCTTAAAAAAATAAAATGAAAATAATAAAAAAAACACCGTTAAGTATTCCAGAATTAGAAGAATTTATAAAAGATGTAAAAGAGGAAAATAAAAAAATAGAGAGTATAAAAGAATATATTAAAAAATTTGCGAAATTAAATTTTGAGGATGCAAAAAAATTAAGACAAGAATTAAAAGAACTCAATATTCCAAAACTTGGTGAAGAGCAAATTGTAAAAATAATAGACATACTTCCAGAAGATTCAGATGATTTAAGAAAAATTTTTTTTGGAACATCAACTTTAAATCAAGATGAAATACAAAAAATACTTGAAGTTGTTAAAAAATATAAAAAGTAAAAATGAAAATAAAAGAAGAATATGCAATAGTATTAGATTATTTGCCTTATGGTTATCCTTTAGAGAAAGAAAGAATTCCTATTATACAAGCTATTGGAATAGATCATTTTACTCTTCTTGAGTTAGTTCCTAAAAAAGATGCTAAAATAGAATTAAAGGAAAAACTATATATTGGAGAAGGGAAAAGAGAAAAAGTTTATTATATAAGAGGTAGATTAAATCCAGAAAAACTTACAGAAACAGCAAAAATAAATTTAAAAGAATTTGTTCATGAAATATTAAATCAAAAACCTGAAATAATAGTTAATTTTTTCAATAATGCTCCTGCAATAAATAAAAGGTTGCATAGTATAGAATTATTACCTGGATTTGGAAAGAAGCATACTCAAGATATAATTAAAGCTAGAGAAGAAAAACTTTTTGAAAGTATAGAAGATATTAAAAAAAGAGTAAAAAATTTACCAGATCCATTTAAATCTGTTGAAAAAAGAATAATTCAAGAATGTACTCAAAAAGAAAAATATAAACTTTTTGTACATTAAATTTTTCTTTTTTGAATTAATTAGCTTAATAGATAGAGCAATATTTTTAAATTTATAGAATATTTAAAAAAATGGCAAGAGGAAAGGAAAAGACAAAAGAAATTGGCCAAGGATTTATTAGATTGCTAGATACAGATATACCTGTTGAAAAATCTGTATTAATTGGATTAACAAAAATTAAAGGAATAAGTTTTAGTTTAGCTCATGCTATATGTAATTATTTAGAAATTGATAAATTTAAAAAATTAAAAGATCTTAGTGAAGAAGAAATTAAAAAACTTCAGGATATAGATAAAATAATAAATTATTTACCCCCTTGGCTTTATAATAGAAGAAGAGATAGAGAAACAAATAAGGATTTACATTTATTTGGTTCAAAACTAGATTTGACTAAAGAGTTCGATATTAGAAGGTTAAAGAAAATAAAATGTTATAGAGGAATAAGACATAGCTTGGGTTTACCTGTTAGAGGACAAAGGACAAAAAGCCACTTTAGAAAGGGAGCTACTGTTGGAGTACAAAAAGAAAAATCAAAGAAACGTTAAAATGAGAAGATTCAAAAATACTTATCTTACACCAAAGAAAAGATGGGATAAAGCAAGAATAGAAGAAGAAAAACAGTTGATGAAGGAATATGGTTTAAAAAATAAAAGAGAAATTTACAAAGTTTATGCAATTATTAAGAAAATAAGAAAAATTGCTAAAAAACTTGTTATAGCTAGTGAAGAAGAAAAAAGAGAATTTATAAAGAAATTATCAAGATATGGATTTGTTAATGAAAATGCAACTTTAGATGATGTTTTAGCATTAGATAAGAGGAAAATTTTAGATAGAAGATTACAAACAATTGTTTTTAAAAAAGGTTTGGCAAATACAATAAAACAAGCTAGACAATTTATAGTTCATGGGCATATTAGTATTAATGGAAAAACTGTAAACGTGCCTAGCTATTTGGTTAAGCTTGATGAAGAAAATTTAATAAGCTTAAATGATAAATTAAATAAAATCTTAAAACAAAAATGAGCGAGAAAGAAATACCGGGAATAGCATATATTTATAGCACAAACAATAATACAATAGTTCATATAACAGATCTTAGCGGATATACTCTTGCTAGAGTTTCAGGAGGAATGGTAACAAAACATGATAGACTAAAAGCAAATCCTACAGTAGCTTTATTTGTTGCAAAATATGCTGGAGAAAAAGCTAAAGAATTTGGTATAAATGCTTTATATGTTAGAGTTAGAGGTAGGGGAGGAAAAATAAATCCAATGCCTGGTCCTGGAGCAAGAAGTGCTATAAAATCTTTAGCAAAACTTGGATTTAAAATTTTGAGCGTGGTTGATGTAACCAGTTTTCCAAGAGGTGGACCTAAACCAAAAGGTGGAAGAAGGGGAAGAAGAGTTTAAAATGGATTTAAAAATTATAGATAAAGGAGAAGATTGGATAAAAATAAAAGTTAGTGGTATAAATTATACATTAGCAAATGCAATAAGAAGAAGTAGCTATGAAATTGATATTCCTGCTATAGATGAAATAGAAGTTCATAAAAATGATTCTGTTCTCTATGATGAAATATTAGCTAATAGGCTTGGTTTAATTCCTTTAATTCCTAGTAGAGATTTAAAAAGAAAAGAAGAATGTAGTTGTAAAGGAAAAGGTTGTAAAAGTTGTACTTTAAAATTAAAATTAGAAGCAAAAGGAAAAGGCATAGTTTATTCTGATAAACTTGTTGGAGAAGCAGAAGCTTTATTTAAAGATATACCTATTGTTTGGCTTGAGGAAGATCAAGAGATAAAAATAATTGCTAATGTAACTTTAGGAAAAGCAATAGATCATGCAAAGTATCAAGCAGGATTGGTAATTTTTAATCCTTGTTATTATCTTTCAAATTTTGATGAAAAATTTATTGAAAATAATGAAAAAATAAAAAATATTATAGAAAAATTTAATATACCATTAAAAAAAGGAGTAGAAATTGATGAAAAACAATTTGAAATTTTGGATTGGATAAGAGAAAATTATAAAGAATCAAAAATAAAGCTAGAAATTAGTGATAAAGATTTTATTTTTTATATAGAAACTTATAGCTATTTAAAACCACTAGAAATTTTTATTAAATCTTTGGAAGCATTAGAAGAAAATTTAAATAAATTAAACAAAATTTTGAAATAATATTTTTTTATTCTAACTTTTTCTTTTTAGCATTTTAGAATAGTAACATAAAATTTATAAAATAAATACATAAAAATCTCAAGATGGGAGAGCTAGTTACAACAGTGATAAAGGCTAGTTCTTTTCAAGAAAGAGATAAAGCATTGGAAATATTAAAAAAAATTAAAGAATTTAATGATAGAGATATATTAACTTGTCTTTATGTTTTTGATAATATTGGGAATGGGGAATATGAAGGATTTTCTGCTTATGCTAATGATAAACTAGCAGGATTTATACTTTTTACTAAAAATTCTCTAGCTTTAGATGTTTTTGAGCTTCTTTGGATTGTTGTTGATCCAGATTGGCAAGGAAATGGGATTGGTAGTTTATTAATGGAAAAATTTTTAGAAGAAATGAAAATAAGAAATGCAAGAATTATTATTTTACATACTTCAGAACATTATTTAAAAGCTAAATCCTTATATAAAAAATATAATTTTAATTGTGAAGCTGTAATAAAAGATTTTTATGATATTGGAGATTCAAAAGAAATTTGGGTTTTGAGATTAAAGTAAATATATATTACCAATTTTTTTAGATTTATTTTTTTCATAAGCTAAAGCAACTAAAGCTGCTTTAAAAGCATCATTTATATGCTTATTTTTAAATTTTTTTATTTTTATTGCAGAAGGAAAAGTTTCTATTACAATTATTTTATTTTTGTTAAAATAATTTTTTAATTTTAAAGCCCTTTTTGCTAATGCTTGCATAGATTTCAATTTTAAACTTAATGGTTTTAAGCCTTTTTTCCTTAATAATTTTTCTGTTTTTCTATCTTTTTTTGATTTTGTTAATGGAGCGTCTATAGCTATTATTTTTACAAACTTTAGAAATTTTTTTATTTCTTTATCTTTTTTTACAAGACCAATAAAAATTATTTTTCCATTTTTATTTAAAATACATATACCACTATAATTTTTTTCTTTTGCAGCAAGATCCAAGCCAGCATACATAAACTTTAAAAGTTTTTTATTTTTAAAAATTAATGAATATAGAATCACCAAAATTATTACCAAAAAAACAAGATTTTAGTAAATGGTATAATAGGGTTTTATTTTTAGCAGATATTATTGATAAACGATATGATGTTAAAGGTTGTTTTGTTTGGAAAAGTTATGGTTATGAAATAATGTTAAAAATAAAAGAAATTTGGGACAATTTATTTAAAAAAAATGGAATAAAAGAAATGTATTTTCCTTTACTTGTTCCTTTGAAGTATGCTAAAAAAAATAAAAGTTGGTGGGAAGGATTTAAAGATCAGGCTTATTATGTTATTGCTGGAGAAAAAGAAAAATATATTTTAAGGCCTACTGGAGAGCCAGCAATGTATCCTATGTTTTCTTTATGGATAAGAAGTTATAAAGATTTACCATTAAAAATTTACGAAACAGTATCAAGTTTTAGATATGAAACAAAGCATACAAGGCCTCTTATAAGAGATAGAGAAATTACTGTTTGGCATGAAATTCATTGTGCTTTTGCAACTAAAGAAGAAGCCGATAAAGAAGTAGAATTACATAGAAAAATTTATGATGATTTATGGAGTGAATTATGCATGGAACCTTTAAGTGTAATAAAACCTAGTTGGGAATTATTTCCAGGAGCTGTAGGGGCTATTGAGTATTATAGCTATTTTCCTGAATTAGGAAAAGTTATGGAAAATGGAAGCATAAATAATTTAGGACAAGCTTATTCAAAAAAATTTGGGATAAAATTTAAGGATAAAGATGGAAAAGAAAAATATGTTTGGCAAGTTTGTACAGGGAATGGAGCAAGACTTCTTGTTGCAGTTATAGCTATACATGGAGATGATTTTGGTTTAGTTTTACCACCATCAATTGCTCCAATACAAGTAGTTATAGTGCCAATATCAAAGAAGGAAAATTGGAATATTGTTTTAGAAAAAGCTAAAGAAATTGATAAGAATTTGAAAAAATATGGCATAAAAAGTTTTGTTGATGATAGACAAGACATTACCCCTGGAGAAAAATTTTATGAGCATGAGCTTAAAGGAATACCTATTAGAATAGAAATAGGAGAAAAAGAAATATCTGGAAAATATTTAACAATTTTTAAGAGAAATACAAGGGAAAAAAAGATAATAAATAATGAAAAAGAAATAAAGAATATCTTATTAGAAATAAAAAAAGAAATGCAAGAAAAAGCGAGAAATATAATCAATAATGCAATTATTTTTGAAAAAAATAAAGAAAATATTATGAAGCATATAATTAATAAAAAAATTGTGAAAGTTTATTATTGTGGTGATGGAAATTGTTTTGATGCTATAAAGGATTTAGGAAAACAAGAAATTGGAATTGAAGTTTTTGGAACTGATTTAAAAAAATATAAAGAAGGAAATTGTATAATCTGTGATAAAAAAACAAATCAAATAGGATACATAGCAAGTACAATTTAATTATTCTACATTACTTCCTTGAGCTATTTCTTTTTCAGGGGTAATCAAAACAACTTTATCATTTTTTTTATCAACAGCAGCAAGAAGCATACCTTCACTTTTTACTCCCCTAATTATTGCAGGTTCAAGATTGGTAATAACTATACAAAGTTTATTTTTTAATTCTTCAATTTTATAATATTTTTTTAATCCTGCTACTAAATTAATTTGCTTTTCTCCAATATCAACTTTTAATATATATAATTTATCTGCATTTGGATGGTTTTCAACAGTAATTATTTTTCCTACTTTTATTTTCAATTTTTTCCATTCATCAAAGCTTATGTTACTCATTTTATTCTAAAATTAGAATTATTTATAAATTTTTTAATAAAATTTATAAAATGCTAAATATAAATTTTTAAAAGAGGTGAAAAAAATGAAAAATAAAAAAAATTTTTTTAATTTTTTATTAATCCCCTTTAAATTTTTTTTTAAAAATATTTATGTAGCTTTACCATCTTTATTTTTTTTGATATCATCTAGCATTATTTCACTTATATTCTCTTTTTTATTTTTAGCTTTAGGTTTTTCATTAATTAATCAAGATCTAAATCTTGAAAATTTTAAATTCAGTTCTTTTTTTAGTTTATTACTTTTAATTTTCCTTTATTTTTTATTTTTGATTATTTTATCATCTTTGTTTTTCTCTAGTACTTTAGTTTTTTCTAGAAATATTGTTAATGGATTAAGAGAAAAAAATTATTTAAAAAACTTATTTGCTTATACTAAATATTGGTGGAAAATTTTAGTTTTATCATTAATTTTTATTTTTTTGATTTTTATAATTTCTATTCCTTTTAGTTTAATTATTATATTTCTTGCAATAAAATTTTTCTCTACTTTTAATACTATAAATTTAATTTTTTTAATTTTAATTTTAATTTTTAGTTTTATTGTTTTAGTAATTTTTTCATTATTTTTTTATCCATCTATTTATTGCTTAGTTTATTATGATTCAGGCTTATTGGATAGCATTAAAATATCTTTTATTAATGTATATAAAAATTTTTTAGAATTCTTTAACCTAAATTTAATTTTATTTTTAATTTATTCATTGCTATCAATAGTTTCAGTTTTTTCAAATATTATATTGAGTAGTATTGTTAGTGTTGTTTTAATCTTATTTTTTATCCCATTTTCTTCATTGACAATAATGTATTTTATAAAAAATAAATTTAAAAGAAAAATAAAAAAATGAAAAATATTGTTATATTTATTTTGATATTATTATTTGTTTTAGTTTCTATTCCATTATCTTATTCAGGAACATCTCATGGAGTAGTTGGGAAAGTACTCGATTCTTGTGATGGAACTAGAGCAAATGGAGCAAAAGTAACTTTTTATATTTTAACTAGACCAGATGATAAATTATATGATGTTGTTGGTCCAAGAGGCAATAGTGGAAAAGATAATTATTATTTTGTTGATATTGGAAATTTTATTTATCCATGGCAGTCGGGAGAAACATTAATTATTGAGATTTTTAAAGATGAAGATCATGCTGTAAATATAAGTATTAATTTAACAGATGCTGGTTTTGATGTAGCTCCGACAGTCAAATTGCCAGGCTATTGCCCAAATCATCCACCAATAATAGTTTCATATTATCCACAAAATCTTTCTTTGATAACTAATAAACCTATAAATTTTTGGGTTTATGCTATAGATGAAGATGGTGATAATCTAGTTTTGAAATGGTATGTAAATGGTGAGGAAGTTAAAAGTGAGGAAAATAATGGTAATATAAATTCTAGTTTTTATTTTTCTTATAATATTGGAGAATATACAGTTAAGGCAGTAGTTAGTGATTATGAATATAATGCATCTGTTGAATGGCAAGTCAAAATAATTAATAATCCACCAGAAATAATTTATTATTTACCAAATAAAACTTATATAACAACAAATACAACAATAGAATTTTTTGTTATAGCTAGAGATATAGATGAAGATGATCTAGTTTTGAAATGGTATGTAAATAATGAAGAAAAAAAACAAAAATTTGGAAAAGGAAATATTAATGATACTTTTATATTTACATCTTCTCCAGGATATTATATTATAAAAGCAGAGGTTAGTGATGGAATAGGAAGCGATAGAGTTATATGGAGTGTTAATTTTAGTGGGGAATGTATAGATTATTGGGAATGTGGAAATTGGAGTGAGTGTGATGAAATGGGATTTAGATATAGAGAATGTTGGAAAATAAATCCAGAATGTCAAAGTAATATAAATCAACCTCCAATGAAAGTTTTTGATCCAGAATGTTTAAATTTAACATGTACTCCAAATTTTGTTTGTGGAGATTGGAGTGAATGTATAGCAAAATATAATCTTGAAGAAGTTATAGCTCAAGAGCCACCATATTATGTTAAAGGTAAAATGTATCAGGAATGTAAAGATATAACTAATTGTACAAATTTATTAAGGATTTTTGAAAAAAATTGTAGTTTATATTTGCCTATAGAAATTAGTAGAACAATACAATGTGAAGTAGCATTTATATTTATTAAAGATCTAAGAACAAATCAAACTTTAGTAAAAATAAAAAAACCAATAGAATTTACAGGAGTTGATATTTATATTGCTCCAAGGGAAGGAAAGCAATATTGTTGGTATTGCTTTAACGGAAAAAAAGATTATGATGAAGTTGATGTTGATTGTGGTGGACCAAATTGTCCTCCATGTACTTTAAAACAAATTCCACCAAAGAAGCATAATTTATTTAAATACTTTATCTTATTATTATTTTTCTTAGTTTTAATATTATATATTATCTCAAAGATTAAAGAAATAAGAGAAAATGTTAATCCAATTGAGATATTTAGAAAGATAATAAAAATGGAAGAAAAATAAAAATTTATAAAAATTAAAATTTAAAAATAATAAATGGGGGAGATAGATAAAATATACGAAACAAAGGTAAAATATGGCGGAATTTTTGATTTTAAAAATATTTATACATTAATTTTTGAGTGGCTTTCGGATATGGGTTATTTTGTTGTAGAAAAAGAATATAGTGAAAAGATTAAAGCAGAAGGAAAAGAAATAGAGATTAAGTGGATATGCACTAAAAAAGTTACAGATTATTTTAGATTTATTATTAATGTTAATTGGCGTATTGATAATTTACAAGAAATTGAGATAACTAAAGAGAAAAAAATAAGAACAAATAAAGGAAATATAGAGATTAAATTTTCAGCAATTCTAGAAAGAGATTGGCAAAATAAATATGAGGTTTCTCCATTTCATAAATTTTTGAGAGCTGTTTACGAAAAATATATTATACCAAATAGAATAGAACAAATGGAAGGAAAAGTTACTGAAGAAGTTTTAGATATTGTGAATAATATTAAAGCATATTTAATTTTAGAAGGAAAAAAATGAATAAAATTTAAAAATATTCACTTTAATAATAAGTATGAAAAAAGGGGTGAAATTTTTAATATTTTTCATTTTGATAGCATTAATTTGGATAATTTTTTTATTATTATTTAAGTCTAGAATTACAGGATATAGTATAAATGCTAAAAATTTTTATTTAGTTGGAGAAAATTTAGAAGGATTTTATAATTTAAAATTAAGGCAAGGAGAATTATGGCCATTAGATGCTAAAGTTATAGTAAGAGCTAATAATATAACTAAAGAATTAAGCTTAAGAGATTGGTTAGAACAAAGCGGAATTGATTATGAAATAATCTATGGAAATTTTTATGTTTATGATAAAAATATTTATGGTTATGGTGAAGGTTTTGGAAAAATTGGGAAATATATTGAAAAACCAAATATAAAATTTGAGATAAAAATATATTCTAAAGAAAAAGAAGAAAAGCCAGTAGAAGAAGAACATCCGGTGGAAATAAAACCAGAGATACCTGTTGAACAGCCAGCTCCAATCGAGCAACCTCAAGAAACAATTGAACAACCACAAGAAGAAATACCATCTCAAACAGAGCAACCAACCGAGGTTGAACAACCAGTAGAACAACCACAACTACCTCCAGAAGAAGCAGAAACTCCAACAGTTCCTGAACAACCAAGTGAACAACCTGAAAAACCAGAAGCAGAAAAAGTTCAGGAGGGAATTTTTAGTAGATTAATAAAATATGGTCCATTAAATTTTTTCTATTTCTTTAGAAATTTAGTTGGTTTTGCTATAACTAATGAAATTGAAGGGGAAAAAATAATTCAAGCATATGTTAATATTGATAATCCATATATTTTAGAGATAAATGAAAATCAATATGCTGAGTTTGTTAGTGGAAGTGTAAAAATAAATGATATTCCTGCTGATGATAACTTCATTAAATTTGAGAAAAAAGATAATAAAATAATTGTAACTACAGATTATAAAATTGAGAGGGAAGGATTTGGGAAAGAATTTTTAGGAGAAGAATTTTACATTAACCTAAGTTTAAATATTTTTAATTTAACTTTTGATAAGGAAGGTGTTTATGATTTAGATGTTGAGATAATTTATAATAATATTATTCTTGATAAAGCATCAGCTAAAATATTTGTTGAAAAATCAAATCAAACTTATTATATTATTAAATTAATTGATGAAAAGGGAAGAGTAATAAAAGAAATTAATATAAGCAAGAACGAAACTAGAGAAGGGATTAAATTAAAAATAAAAGAAGAAAAAATTATTTTAGAAAAACCCGAAGAAATTAAGGTTTTAAGCTTAATTCCATTTGTAAAGGCTCAGGTAACTCAATTACCTAAAGCTCAATTACCTATATGTGGAAATAATGAATGTGAAAGTGGTGAAGATACTAGCAATTGCCCTAGTGATTGTCCTTTTACTATTTATAATTATAGAGGTGGAGATATTTCAGTTCAATTTATTTCTCCATCACAAGAATTAATAAATAAAGGAATATTAACAGAGATAGTTTATTCTACCCCTGCAGACTTTGATTATGCTTTGATAAAGCTTAACAAAATAGATCCATCTTTAGAAATATCTAAAATTTTAAAATGTGAGAATTGGAATGCTATAACTGCTTCTTGTGTTGGCAATTTTATCCCTGTTGATATTCCTTTTATTGATTATGGAGATTATATTGTTATAAACATAACAAATTTTTCTGCTTATGCTGGTGGTGCTGGCTATAATGCATCATTAGTTATTTGGGATAGTAGTGATGCTAGAGCTATAGGCATAAACGAAACAATTTTCTTTTATGCAAATTATTCAACTTATCCTGAAGGAATACCAATAAATGATAGTAATGGCATTTGTTTAGCATTTTTTAGTTTTGAGAATAGACCAGGATTTTCTGCTGAGATGCAATTTAATTATTCATCTATGCTATGGGAAACAAGTTTTTTAACTACAGAAGATATGGTTGGTATTAATAATTTTACAGTTAATTGTTCCTCTAGCAATTATGATAATTTAACAGCAAGTGATGAATTTATAATTCAAAATATTAGTGTTAATATTATAACTAATTGTACAGAAATAAATCAATCTGGAATTTATAGATTAAATGGTAATTTAACTGCTACATCATCTTCAAGTTTTGATGGAGCATGTATAAAAATTGCTTCTGATAATGTAATATTTGATTGCAATAATTATGCTATTATTAATGATCTAACAGATCCTGTTTCTTATATTATAAAAATATCAAAAAGAACATTAGAAGGAGTAGGAACTGGCTATAATGTTAGTATAAAAAATTGTGAAATTTATAATGCATATTATAAAGGAATAGAAATTGATACTTTTAATAATCTAAATTTAGAAAATATAAAAATTCTTAATCAAGAAGAAGGTTGTTGTGGTATAGATATATATGATTCAAATAATATAAGTATAAATAATTATTATTATGAAGGTAGTGGAGCTTTTGGCTTAACAATTAGTAATTCTTCATATTTAATAGCAAGAAATATTAATATTATTAATTATCTTTATGGTTATGAAATAATTGGAGAATGTATTAGTGCTAATATATTAAATAATTCTATTTTTGATGAAGGATTTTTGAATTGTAGTATTAATTTAAGGTTGAATGGAGGATCTAATATTAATATTTCTAACTTTTATATTACTCATGGTGATATTAGGGCTGGGGGAGAAAATATTATTATAGAAAATAATACATTTGAAGATATATACTCTTTTGAAGCAATTGATTTTTGGGGTAGCGAGAATATTTTCATAAGAAACAATATTTTCAAAAATGTTAAAGGGGAATATATTAAAGTAGATTCCTCCAATAATTTTGAAATTTATAATAATACATTTTATTATAATTCTTCTGAGGGTTTGTTTAATATAATATATTTATCTGCTTCAAATAATGGAATCATTAAAGATAATAAATTTATTTATGATGACTTTACAGATTCTTCACAGCCTTTAAATAATTCATCATTTATAGAGATAGGTAATGATAATAGTGAAATAATTAAATTTGAAAATAATTATTTTAAATGGGAAGAAAATGAATTTTATTTTGATGCATTGATTATAAATACTACATCTATTTATGCATATAAAGGTTCACCACCATCTTCACCAAATAATTTAATACCATTAAATAAATCATTGATTATATATCAATATTCCCATAATAATAGAATAGATTTAAATATTTCTTTTGATCCTATTTATAACAATATTAGTTATTATAAAATTGATTTATTAAATGATTCTGGCTGGCTTCAACAATACACAGAAATAATAAATAATAAAGCATATACTTATTTTGAAACTCCAGAATTGAATGAAACATATGTTTTTCTTAGTTTATTTGGAGAAGCTCCAGCAGAATGCACTTGTAATTCTTGTGAAGATTGCATGAATAAACTTAATAATCCTTCTTGTACAGAAGTAAAACTAGTTAACGATATAATAAATATAGATAGAAATCCATGTATAAATATAAGTTTTTCTAATAAAATTTTTGATTGTCAAAATTATAGTATAATAGGAAATGAAACTACTTTAATAGATTATGTTGCAATTTTAATAAATCCAGCAAGCAATGTAACAATAAAAAATTGTAATATAGAAAGATTTTATAATGCTATTTTACTAGGAATAGGGTCTCGCTCACCAAAGAATTACAATTTTATTAATATAATTAATAATACTTTATTGAATAATTCAAGAGCTATAACTTACTCTGAAGAAATTGAAATTTATAATAGCCAAATAGAAAATAATACTTTAATTGATAATATTTTTGGTATTAAATTCAAAGGTTCTAATAATATAATAAGAAATAATAAAATTAGAGGTAGATATAGGAGTAATGCTACTCACATGGAAACCATTGGAATTATGATTTATCAACCAAGTAGAAGTACTTTAATTGATAATAATATAGTATGTAAACATGTATATGATATAAAAGCTGATACCTATGCTAGTGGTATACAAAACTATTGTGATGTAGCTATTAACTTTAGTGATTCAAATGCTAGTGGTTGTAAGAAAAAAACAGATATTAATTTTGATATAAAATCTTATTTATTAAAATCTGATAAAATACCAATTATAAAATTTGATGTTATTCTTTATTCTAATATTAGTGCAAAAGCAAGATTATATAGTAAATATAATTGGAAAGAAGAATGGAAACCAAATTTTGGAGCATCATCTTGTATTCGTTTATTGGGAGGATCTATACAAGAATCTAGTGAAGAATTAACCTTACAAGAATCAACTTCTAAAGAATCAATTATTACATCTAAACTTATACAAGAATCTGTTGGAGAAGAATCAATTTCACTACCACCTCCACAGGAAAAGCCTTCACTTCCACCACCAGAGCCAATTCCACCATCTAAGCCACCATCTAAACCTCCAATAATATTTACTCTTTGTTCAAGTAGCGGAGAATTAGTATCAGTATCTAGCGGGGATGAGATATTTGCTGAAGGTTATGGAATTGTTTCTCCAACAGAGCCATGCATGGAAGGAAGAGAAAGCTATAATATAACTTTCCAAGACGCATTTCCATATAAGGATTGTAGTAATAACACAATAATGGAATTTGAATATTATAAAATTGAGTTTGAGAACTTTTGTAATAAGAAAGAAAGTGATGTTTATTTAAGAAAAACAAATGAATTAATAAAATCTCCATCAAAACAAACAGGAATTAACTTTGTTTCATTCACAACAGATATAAGATATGGTGGCATAGCTGTTGCATCTGATGGAAAAATGGCAATTGTTACACCTGAGGATATAGATTGTACAATTCAATTACCTATTGAATTAAAAGCCGTATCGCCATGGATAACTCTTTCAAGTTCATCAGAGTTACTAACTTCTTGTATAAGTAGAAAACTTCAAGAAGAAAACTCATCAGCAAGATTGATATATGCTAGTTATTGGGATGAAGAAAGACAAATGTATGTTGGCCATCCTGCTAGCTTATTTGCAAATGCATATATTAAAGATTTCCCAATAAAATTAGGAAAATCTTATTTTGTAGATGTTAATAAAAATTTAACATTCACACAATTTGGAAAACTTCCACCAGAATCAATTTGGCATGAAATTAAAGCTGTTGGAGAAAAAATTAATATTATAACTTTAACTCCTCATCAACAAAATATAACAACAGTTAGACAACTTTGTAATTTATCGTTTGTAAATCCATATGGATATGTTGAATATTGGGATCCAATAAATCAAAATTTTTTACAAGTTGAATCTCAGCGATGTATGTTTTCAACAAATACAGCTTTAGATTTATCTATCCCATATAGAGTTAGTGTAATTAAAAACTATTCTGGGCTTATACCATAAAATTTAAAAATTAAAAAAGATATATTAAATATGGGATTAGAAGATATTACTATAAAGTTAGAAAAAAATAATGAAGAAAAAATTAAAAATAAAAATATAAAAATAAGAGATCCTATACAAAGACAAGAAAGAGAGGGAATATCAAAAAAAATAAAAAAAATAATAAATTCTCATATATTTTCATCTTTAGGGGAAAAACTTTTTATGTTATTCTCGTTATTTATATTTACATATAAAGGTGTATTAGGTGATACTTGGATTCATCCAAGTCAAGCTCTTAGAAGAGCAATACCATCAACTCCTATACCACAAAAAGTTTTTTTACTTAGAAAGCCACACGATGCAAATTTATATGGGGATACTATTACACTACCAATATGGGTTTCCCAATACCCTGGTGGAGATACTGATATAACTTGGATAGGAGATTTTGATTATTTCCAACCATGGCTCAAACGTTCAGATACATTATATGCATGGTTAAAATATAATAATGATACAATCGCATGGTTTAAGTGGTGTGCTGATGCTTATTATCGCATAGATTCTATTATTCCATGGGGAGAGTTTTTTCCAGATTTTTGCTTTAATTTGAATAATAATATTAGGCCTCACACAGTAGCAGTGGGTCCTTATTTTGATACTACTGTTGTAGGAAAGCCAGATTCAATATATTTATATCTTAAAGACAATCCAAATAAAAAACTGGATGCAATAGTAGATTGGACATCAGAAGTTTTATATGGAGGAATATATCAAAACTATATATTCGATTTTCCAATTCAAGAATTATATGAGCCATATTCCCCTGGAGATAGTTTTATTATTAAAATTAAAAAAATAAAAACAAAAGATACAATAATAAATAATGATACAATTCCCTTATATAATATAATTTATTCTACAACTTTAAGAGATGCCATAGATACAACATTAGGTAATGCTCAAGTTTTACTTGCAGATTCATTAAATAATTATGTAATAACTTTTCCACAAGAAACAACCATAACAGATATTTATCCACCATATATTTATAATTTATATGGCCCAGTTGGTGATACAACATATGCTGAAAAATATAATGTTAATTATAATGCCATAGATTATTCTAACTTAGAAAGCAAGCTAGTATATAAAATTTGGAATGGTTACCCATCAACAGACACAATTAATCCTGATTCTGTAGTTGGAAATAAATATTATTTTACTATTTATGTTCCAAACATTCCAGATACAATATATGGAGAATACTATGGCTATTGTAAAGATGTTTTTGGAAATATAGGCTATAGTGATACAAACTCTTTTTATATTCCTCAACTTAGGATTAAAGAATATAAACATAAATATAATAAAAATAATAAAATAAAACCAAAGAAGATAGTATATTTTGGAAAATTACCAAAAAATTTAAATAAAAATATTAAAAATTATGATATTTTTGATTTATCAGGAAGGAAAACTTTCTTTAGAAGAAAGGGAGTTTATATCATTAAACCTAAAGATTATAAAAATTTAAAGAAATAAAGCTTAATAAAGCAAAATTTTTTTTATTTTTTAAAGTATCTTTATAAATTTAAATTTTCTATAATTTTTATAGGATAGAAAAATATTTAAAGTTTAAAAATATAAAATATTATAACTAAAAAGTGGTTAAAATGGAAAAAGAATACAAATTTTATTTGAAAAAAGATTGTAGAGACTATTTTATGAATGGGTTAGAATATATTATAAATAAATGTTATGATTTAAAATCTATTTCAAAGGAAAATACATCTAAGCTTTTTTCATTAGATGAAATTGAGGATTTTGAATTTTATATCAAATATAAACCATATGATGGTAATGATGAAATAGAAAGAGAAGTTTATAATCATGCAAATTATTCAAATTTTACTTTAATATTTGAATCATGCAATCTTAATAAATATGAATTAGAAAAAATACTTAAAAATTTGGAAACTAAAGGATATATTTATAAAACTACTTTTCCAGAAGGAAATATTATTTTAGATTATTTAAGCTTGATGGCTATAACAAAAGATGATAAAAAAATCCAATTTGAGCTAATACCAGGAAAAATAAAATATAAAATAGAAAAAAATAGTCCAATATTTATTGATTCTATTTTATTATATTTAGAAAAATTTAATGAATTAATAGAAGATATAAAAATTAAATTAGAGGTTGATGAAATTTTTGGTTATTGTGAAAATAATGGAAGATTTGAGGAATATTTTTTAGATAATTTGGAAAAAATTTATAAAGAAATAGAGAAAAAATATAAACCAAAAATAGAATTTTATGGAATTGATATTCAGAGATTAGCATTATTACAAGAAACCTCTCCAGATTCTAAAGAATTTGAGAGAGAATTTGAAAAATTATTATCTCTTGTTGAAAGTGGTGCATTTTCAGGAAAAATTGTTTTAGATAGCTCTAAATGGAGCAGCTTAAAAGATAAATATCTTTCTGCAAGAAAAATTTCTGAATCAAATATAGAGTTATATAATAGATTATGTGAAATATATGATAAATACAAAAATGACAAAGATAAACTTATTAATTCATACATAAAATTAAAAGAAATTATAAAAAATGAGAAAGAATTAAAATTAATTAAGGAATTTTTTTCAGAAGTGTTAAATAAAAATTTTAAATGAAAACTTATTAACTTTTAATGTTGAAAAAACATATTTTTTTTGCTATATTATTTTTATTTCTTTTTTTGCTTGACAGAATAACAAAAATTTTATTTTTAAATAAAAATTTTGAAAAAAATAAAGGAAGTTTTTTTGGGATATTACAGAATTTTCAACTATTAATAATAATTTTATCTATATTTATGATATTTTTCCTTATTTATTATTATTTCAAAGAAAAAAATTTTTATTTTAGATTAGGTTTAATATTTATTATTTCAGGAATATTTTCAAATTTATTTGATAGAATTTTTTATGGCTATGTAATTGATTGGATAAGTTTTTTTAATTTTTCAATTTTTAATATTGCTGATTGTTATTTATGCATTGGTATAATTTTATGTTTAGTAAGTTTTTTAAATTTAAAAAACATTAATAAAAAAATAAAAATTAAAATATCAAAGCTAAAAAGCTAAATATTTCATCATTCAACTAAAAATAAAATTTTTGGCCTTTTCTTGGCCTTATTAAAATGGGAAAATTAAGTCCAATATCAATAAAATATGTTATAAAAATAAAATTTGAGGCTGATGGAACAGTAGAGAAACCAGATGTCATAGGAGCAATATTTGGCCAAACAGAAGGTCTTCTTGGAGAAGATCTTGAGTTAAGGGAATTACAAAAAAAAGGAAAAATTGGTAGAATAGAAGTTGAAATTCAGCAAGTTAATGATAAAGTAACAGGCATTATAGAAATTCCATCAGCATTAGATAAAACAGAAACAACATTAATTGCAGCAGCTATTGAGACTATAGATAGAATAGGACCAACATTAGCAAAATTTAATGTTATAGAAGTTAAAGATGTAAGAGAAGAAAAAAGAAAATACATAATAGAAAGAGCAAAAGAATTGCTTAAAAAAATATCAGAGCAAATACCAGAAACAAAAGAAATAGAAGAAGCTGTTAAATTAAAGCTAAAAGTTTCAGATATTAAAGAAATAGGTAAAGAAAAATTACCAGCAGGAAATATAGAAGGAAATGAGATTATCGTTGTTGAGGGAAGGGCAGATGTTGTAAATTTGATAAAATATGGAGTTGATAATGTTATAGCAATGAATGGAATGAAAGTAACTTCAGGACTTAAAAAAATAATAAAAGATAAAGAAGTAACTCTTTTCATTGATGGGGATAGGGGAGGTTTACTTTTAGCAAAAAATTTTTTGAAAAGTAAAGCAAGAGTAGATTATATTGCCAGAGCACCAGATGGAAAAGAAGTAGAAGAATTAACAGCAAAAGAAATTTATAATGCATTAAGAAAAAGAAAACCAGTTTTGGAATTTTTTGAAGAGATAAAAAAACCAGAAGAAAATAAAGAGATTTATAAAAAAATAAAGCCATTCCTCGATGAAATAAAAAATACAAATAAAGCATATATTGTGGATAGTAACTTTAGATTAAGAAAAATATTTAGTATAACAAATTTAAAAAAAATTTTGAGGGATGAAGTTGAGAGAGGATATTGTTTAATAATTGATGGAAGTGTTGATGATTATATATTAGATCTCGCAGAGAGCAAGGGATATAAAATAGTTGTAGCAAGAAATTTTTTAATAAAAAAATCTCATAAAATAAATTTACTAAGTTTCTAATTTTTCTTTTATTTTTATTATACCTTCTTTATGATTTATATCAAAACTCACAGGCAAAAATTTTTCTATAACCCATGCATTTGTTATTGCATGCTCTGTTATAAAACTTGTTTTTAAAATAGTTTCTTTTTTGAACTTTGTTGTAATATAAGCTAGGAATGGTAGAATCTGATCTGCAGCATGACTGTCGATTACTCCATTAAATTCATTTTTTAATTTCTCAATAACTTCTTTAGCTATAATCTCACTCGATTTTCTTAATTCTCCTAGAGCGCTAACTCCTATTATACTTTTTTCTGCTTCTAGCCATAAACATAAAACAGCTCCATCGCTTTCTGTATTTACATATTCTCCATTTAGATTTAATGGGATATTATTAAATATAGGTTCTTTTTTTATTTCTTCTTCTGAAAAATTTATCAATTTTTCAACAACTTTTTTTTGTTTTAATTTTTCACTTGCTACAGCATTTCCTTTTATACATTTAATTTTTCCTTTTTCATCAAAATTATTGTGTTTTAATTTTACATTTAGAAAATTAAAATCAACAATACCTTTTCCTTTAGGGTAAAAGCCCCTTCTTATTATTTCTATTTTTGCCTCATAACCTATTTTTTTTAATAATTCTAGAAATACATATTTTGTATAATCTATTGGTGGAGCAAAAGAGACATCAGTGCCTCCTATAATTCTTGCTTTAAATTTTTCTGCTTTAATTAAGCATGGCATTATTGTTTGCAATACTAGAGATATACTACCTGCTGTACCAATATCAATATTTATATCTTTAAATTCTAAATTTTTAGGTGCAAAATAAATTTCCTTACTTCCAATATAATCATTTTTTACATCTGCATTTCCTAAAATTTTTGCAATTTTAATGCAAGCAAGATGTTGTGCTGCTAGTCCAGGATTTGGTCTATTTGCTCTTATATTTTTTAATATAAATGGCCTTTGTGTTAATAGGCTTAATGCAAGAGAAGTTCTTAATATTTGTCCACCCCCACTTCCATAAGATCCATCAATAATTATTTCATCCATAAAAAATTATTTTTAATTTTATTTAAAAAATTTATAAAGAAGAATTTTTTAAATTTTATATAGCGGGGTAGAGCAGCCAGGAGTGCTCGCCGGGCTCATAACCCGGAGGTCGGTGGTTCAAATCCACCCCCCGCTATTTAAATTTAATTTTTAATTTATGAAAATTTATTTTGGTTTAGATGATAGTGGAAGAGGCCCTGTTATTGGTCCAATGTTATTAGCAGGAGTTGCATTAAATGAAGAACAAAAATATTATTTAAAAAGTATAGGTGTTAAGGATAGTAAATTATTATCAAGTCAAAAAAGAAAACAATATGAGGAAGAAATTAAAAAAAATTGTTTAGCTTTTAAATTAATTAAAGTAACCCCTCAAGAAATTGATAAAAAATTAAATTATAAAATAAATCTAAATAAAATTGAAGCAATAAAATTTGCATCTATTGTTAATGAATTATATTTTGAATTGAAAAATAAATTTAATAAAATTAATCCAATAATAATTGTTGATTGTCCATCTACAAATATAAAAAAATGGAAAGAATTTTTTGAGGAATATATAAATGATGAAATAAAGAAAAATTCTATGATTATTGTAAAACATAAAGCAGAAAAACATGTATTTGTTGCTGCTGCAAGCATATTAGCTAAAGAAGAAAGAGAGAGAGAAATTGAGAAAATAAAAAAAGAAATTAATTTTGATTTTGGTTCAGGATATCCTTCTGATCCAAAAACTATAGAATTTTTAAAATCAAAAAAATATAAAGAAATAGAGAAAAATAATTATTTTGTTAGACAATCATGGAATACAATTAAAAAACTTAAAGAAGAGAAACAAAAAAAATTAAAAGATTTTTTTGTTATTTTTTTATGATTAAAAAATTATATATTGAAGGATTCAAAAGTTTTGCTAAACCTACAGAGGTAATTTTTAATAATGGATTAAATGTGATAGTTGGCCCAAATGGAAGTGGAAAATCAAATATAATAGATGCAATATGTTTTGTTTTAGGTAGGCTTGCTATGAAAAGTTTAAGAACAGATAGAGCAAGTGGTTTAATATTTAAAGGAAAAAATATGTCTAATAGAGCGATAGTTAAGTTATGGTTTGATAATGCTAATGGAGATTTTACTATTGAGAATGAAAAACCTAAAGAGATTTTGATTGAAAGAATATTGAGAAGAGATGGAGTTAGTATATATAAGATAAATGGAAAAACAAAAACAAGAAATGAAATTCTTGAATTATTAAATCAGAAATCTTTAAGTCCATATGGCTTTAATATAATCCTTCAATCTGAAATTTTTAAGTTTGTTGAAATGAAACCAGAAGAAAGAAGAAAACTTATTGAAGATTTAGCTGGAATTTCTATTTATGAAACTAGAAAAGATAAAGCTATGAGAGAATTAGAAAAAACAGAAGAAAAGCTTAAAGAAGTAAAAACCATATTTAATGAAAAAAATAATTTTCTTAAAAATTTAGAAAAAGAAAGAAAACAAGCATTAATTTATAATAAATTAAAAAAACTTGAGAAAGATTTAAGATTTTCTATATTAAATAAAAAGAAAAATGAGAAAATAAAAGAAAAAGAAAAAATTATTAAAGATATTGAGAAAGAAAAAAAAGAAATTGAGAAAAGAGACGAACAAATTATGAAACTTTTAGAGTTAATAGATAAAAATAAAAAAGAAATTGAAAACATTGATAAACATATACAAAATATTAGTGGAATCGAACTTGATAAACTTAATAAAGAGATTATCGAGTTAAGAACAAATTTTTCTAAATTAGAATTTAAAAAAAATTCTTTGATTAATGCTATAAAAAATAATGAAGAAAAAATTAAAAGCATAAGCGAAGAAATAGAAGAACTTAACAGAGAGATAGAAAATATAAGGGAAAGAGAGAAAGAAAAAATTGGAAAAGATAATGCAGAAATGCTTAAAGAATTAGATGCTAAAATAAACAAATTAAAAGAAAAATTGAATTATTTAGAAAAAAGAAAAGAATATTTGAATAATAATAAATTGCAATTATCATTACTTAATGAGAAATTAAATTTATTTAATAAAAATTTACTTGAAACTTCAAGTATTCTTGCCAATAAAAAAGAAAAGATAGAGAAATTAAAACAAGAATTAGCTTTATATAAATATGATAAAGAATTTGATAAAAAATTAAAGGAAATTTATGATAATATAAATAAAAAACAAAAATTATTAATTGAGCAAGAAACTTTGCTAAATCAACTTAATAAACAAAAAGAAATTTTTAATGAAGAGATAAATGAAATTTCTAAACTTAGTATTTGTCCTAAATGTAAAAGAGAGATGGATGCTAAACATAAAGAGAACTTAATAAATCAGATAAAAGAAAAAATTTTAGAGATAGATAAAAACATACTTTCTATTAATAATGAAATTATCGAAGTTAATAATGAAATTAAAAAATTGATAGAAGAAGAGAAAATTCTTAAGGAGGAAGAAAATAAAATGTTTAAAGCAAAATTAATAGAAGAAGAGATTAAAAGAGAAAAGAAAAATATTGATGATATTTTAAAAAATAAAAAATTTATTGAAGAGAAAATTCAAGAATTAAGTGATAATATTAAAAAAATTGAATCTGAGATTGGAGCTTTAGATTATATAGAATCAGAGATAGATAAAACTAAATTTGAGTTAAATAATTTAATTTTAGAAAAAGAAAAAATAAAGAATAAAATTTCAAGTTATAAACAATTAAGTCTTGATTTAGAAATTAAAGAGAGAGAAATTGAAAAATTGAGAAATGTATTAAGTATAAGCATAAAAGAAAAAGAAAAAGCAAATATAGAATTAGAAACAATAATTAATGAGATTTTAAGTTTAGAAAAAGTAATTAATGAAAAAAATCAAAAATATGATAATATAAAAAAAGAATTTTCAGATTTATTAGAAAAAAAAGATAAATTGAATAAAGAGATATTTAAGAATGAAGCTTTGATATCTAAATTAAATTCAGAAAAAATTGTTTTTCAAAATAAAATAAATTCTTTATCTATTGATATAGCAAAAATTGATGCAGAAATTTCAATTTTCGATGAAGAATTAAAAGAAATAGGTGGAGAGCTTATTAATTTATCAATACAAAAATTAGAAAAAAAGCTTGAAAAAGTTAAAGATATGATAGTAAAAATAGGTAATGTTAATTTAATTGCTATTGATGCTTATGAAAATACTAAAAAAGAAGTTGAAGAGATATTAGAAAAAATTAAAAAAATTGAGAAAGAAAAAGAAGAAATTATAAATCAGATAAAGAAAATTGATAAGGAAAAAAGGAAAATTTTTTTTGAAACATTTGATAAGATAAACAATATATTCAGTGAAAATTTTTCAAAACTTAGTGAGAAAGGAACTGCAAAACTTATAATAGATAGTGATAATCCATTTGAGAGTGGAGTTGATATTATATTAAAATTTGGTAAAGGAAAATATCTTGATTCAAATAGTTTAAGTGGTGGAGAAAAAGTTTTAGTTGCATTATCATTTATATTCGCAATTCAACAAGTTTCACCATATCCTTTTTATATATTTGATGAAATTGATGCTGCTTTAGATAAAAGAAATAGTGAAAAATTTGCAAATTTATTAAAAAAACATATTGGAAATAGTCAATGTATTATAGTAACTCATAATGATGCTACTATAGAAAAAGCAGATTTAATTTATGGTGTATCTATGCAAGATGGTATAAGCAAAGTAATAAGTTTAAAACCATAAAAAAATTTTTAAGTATTTATACTTAATATTTTAAAAATTAAATATTAATTAAGTTAAAATGGTTGAGGTTTCAGAGGAAAGACTTAGCGAGATAGAAGATAAAATAAGAGATTTAATAAACGATATTGAAATTTTAAATATTGATGAAAAAATTGATGACGAAACTGCAAAAGAGCTTATAGAAAAACTTAAGGAAATAGCAAATGATATAGGAAATCTATAATGAGGTTTAAAATTTCATTGCTATTGGCTATAGCAGTAGTTATTCTTTTAATTTTAGTTATATATTTTTTTATATTTTTTGAGGAAAATTGTAATGAAGATAAATTTTGTTTTTTAACTAATTTGAGAAGTTGTGAAAAAGCAATATATAAAGATAAAGAATGGTTTTATAGGATTGAAGGAAAATATAAAGATAGTTGTTTAGTTTATGTTAAAAATATTGCTTTATATGGTGTTAATATAGAATATGCTAATGCTATAAAAGGAAAAGATATGAGATGCTATATTCCATTAAATAAAGCAGGCATGTGGATGCCACATGAGGATTTAGATTATTGTACAGGCCAACTTAAAGAAGCAACTTTAGATTTAATGGTAAAGAAGATGCACCAATACATAATTCAGCATATAGGAGAATTTAATATTAGTGAGATATTTATATCTTAAAATGAAAGTAATGCTTAGATTTGGTCCTGCTGGGATGCCTATAAAATTAAAAGGAAAAAGTTTGGTTGATGGTTTAAAATATTGTATTAATAATTCTCTTTATGCTTTTGAAATAGAATGGGTTAGGGGTGTAAAAGTTAAAAAAGGAATAGAAGAAGATATTAAAAAAATTGTTAAATCAAATGATGTTTTACTTTCTGCACATGCCCCATATTGGATAAATCCATGTAGTGATGAGAAAAGAATTAAGGATATAACATTTAGAAATTTAAAGGAATGTGCAATTGCTGCTTCTAAACTTAATGTTGAGAAAGTTGTCTTTCATCCAGGATATTATGGAAAAGATAAAGAAAAAGCAAGAAAGAATGCTATAGAATTTTTTAAAGAATTTTTTGAATGGGAAAAAGAAAATGGTTTAAACATTATTTTTGCTCCAGAAACAACTGGAAAAATTAGCCAATATGGCAATATAGATGAAGTTATTGAGTTATGTAAAAAATTTAAATTAATGGTTCCTTGCATTGATTTTGCACATATTCATGCAAGAGGAAATGGTTGTATAAAAACAAAAGATGATTATGAAAAAATAATAAATAAAATAAAAGATGAGCTTGGAAAAAAATATTTAGAAAATTTACATATACATTTTTCTGGTATAAAATATAATAAAAATGGTGAAATAGAGCATTTACCAATAAAATCAAAAAGCCCAGATTTTGATATGCTTGCAAAATTAATAGTTGAAAAGGAGTATGCATTTACAATAATTAGTGAATCTC